>JBPYDQ010000485.1:0-4440 GCA_051986135.1 Terriglobales bacterium
CCGTCCTATCTAAGCGAGAATCTCGGTAATCACCCTGGCCGGATTGACGCCGATCAACGACTCGTTCCGGCCTTCGTACTCGAAGGTCAATTTCTTATAGTCGAGGCCGAGCAGGTGAAGGATGGTCGCATGAACGTCGCTGTGAGTGAGCTTTTCGCCTACGGCCGCATATCCAAGCTCGTCCGTATCCCCGAAATCGAAGCCGGCTTTGAGGCCACCCCCAGCCATCCAAATGCTAAAGCCATGAGGATTGTGGTCGCGCCCCGGTCTTGGCGTCACACGTTCGATGGTAGGCAGCCGGCCAAACTCGCCTCCCCAAATCACAAGCGTGGACTCGAGGAGCCCGCGCGAGTGGAGATCCGCGAGCAATGCCGCAATTCCCTTGTCGGTGCGATAGCAGACCTGTTCCAGATCCGGCTTGATGTTATCGTGATGATCCCATCCGCCATTGACTACTGTCACGAACCGCACGCCATGCTCCACCAGCCGGCGCGCCATCAGACAACAAGTGCTGAAGTTGGCGGTCTTGGGGTCGTCCATTCCGTAGAGCTTCTTCGCGCTGTCGCTTTCCTTGGAAAGATCGGCTACCGCAGTCGCGGCTAGCTGCATCCTGGCGGCTAGTTCGTAATTCGCGATGCGAGCGTCGAGTTCGACGTCGTGCGGGTAGCGCTCCTTCTTCTGCACGCGATTGAGATCATTGACTAGGTGAAGGAAACTGAGCTGTTGCTCTTCGGTGACGTCTTTCGGACGGTTAATGTCGAAGATTGGCGCACCTTCGACGTTCATCCTGGTTCCCTGATAAACCGGCGGGAGCCACGCGGAACTCCACACGCGGTTACGGATTGTCGTGTAAGTGTCTTCTAAAGCCACGAATGCCGGCAGGTCCTGATTCTCCGTGCCCAAGCCGTACGAGACCCAGGAGCCGATGCTGGGGAACCCCGCGATGCCGCGTCCGGTCAGCGCGCTGAATTGTGCGGTGGAATGATCCACGCGATCGGTAGTCAGACCTCGCAGAAACGTGGTGTGATCGATCACCTGCGCCACGTGGGGCATCAACTCCGAAACCCAGCGTCCGGATTGACCGTACTGCTTAAACTCCCACGGGCTGGCCATAACCTTCTGCGAGCCGCCCAGCCGGCGCCCTTCCACCTTCGTTGGACACTCCTGCCCGTCGTACTTCTTCAGTAGGGGCTTGGGGTCGAACATATCGATCGTGCTCGGTCCGCCGCCCATGTAAAGGTAAATGACGGCCTTCGCCTTAGCAGCGAAATCCGGCTTCCTGGGCCTGAGGTCATACGCTCGAGTTTCTTCGGCGTGGAGGGGGTCCTGCTGCAGCATCCACAAAAACGCAGTTCCCCCTATTCCCGTAGCTGCATCGCGGAGAATCTGTCGGCGCGAAATGGTCATCGGTTTCCCCTCCGACCTTTGGTTTCCTTGTTAATAACTATAGAGGAATTCGTTAGCGCCAAACAGCGCCTGGCAGAGAGTCAGCCACGCGGACTTATCCTTGCTTTTCGGCTCCATCGCCGCGTGAATAACTTTCAATTCCTCGGGACGGGCAGGCCGCGAGTAGGCCAATTCGAACGCACGCTGCACGCGTTTGTCGAACCCATCGCCGGCCTCCTTAGCCACCCGCGCGGCAAACCCCTTTGTAGCCTCCATCACCAGCGGGTTGTTCATCATGGCAAGAGATTGCACCGGTAATGCGGAGCGGAATCTCACCGGCATGCTACCGGCGTCCATGGTTGGCTGGTCGAAAGCGAGCAAAAACGATTGCGGGGTGCTCTTTCGTGTCAACACATAAATACTGCGGCGCTGCAAGGCGCCCGCCGCCTGATCTTCGACAAACTGGCCGTCCGTGCCTTTTCGAACTTGTACCGATTCGCCATAGAGCGTTAGATCCAACAGACCGGCGGCTTGGAGCATTGCATCGCGAATCTCCTCGGCGTCCAAACGGACCGGCGCCTTTCGCCACAGCAGCTTGTCCGACGGATCGGCGGCCAGCTTTAACGAATCCTCCGTGGAGGACTGCCGGTAAGCCGCCGAGAGCATGATCTGCTTGTGTAGCCATTTCAGGCTCCAGCCGTTTTCTACGAAGCTGGTGGCGAGCCAATCCAGCAGCTCGGGGTGCGTTGGCGCCGCGCCCTGCGAGCCAAAATCATCCGGAGTCCGGACGATGCCCTCGCCGAAGTGGTATTCCCACACGCGATTCACGAGCACTCTCGCGGTGAGAGGATGGTCAGGCTCTGTCAGCCACTTCGCCAGCGCCAACCGGCGGCCGGTATGATGCCATTCCGGCTGGGGATCCGGAAACCGGAAGGGCTTGTTGGGATCGTCCAGAACCGCGGGAATACCGGGGCCGACTACATCGCCGGGCGAGAGATAATTCCCGCGAATCAGAATGCGGGTCGGAGTCGGATTCTTCGAAACGTCCCAAAGGCCCCAGATGCGCTGCTGGTCGAGTTTGCGGTAGGCTTCTTCGTGTTGCTTCAAGGCAGCCGCGCGCTTGGCCAGTTCCGGGTCGATCTTCTCCAATTCCGCCGGGCTCGGAGCGTCGGTGGAGTCCATGTCGTTGCCGGCACCGGTCTTCAGAGCCTTGGCAACCGCCGCCGCCACCGCTCCGCGCTCCCGGCGCACTTGCTGATACTCGTCCTTTACCGCCTTGATCCATGCATCGCGCTTTTCCGGTTCGACATTCAGCATGTGGCGCGACGGCCAGGTGCCGTACGAAAAAGAAGTGGCAGCGATCCATTTTTCCGGATCGAGAGCTGGCTCGAACACAGCCACGAGCTTGTAATAGTCCTGCTGAAGGATCGGATCGAACTTGTGATCGTGGCATTTCGCGCAAGCGAGTTGAATTCCGATCACGGACTTCAGGGACATCTCGGTGGTTGCTTGCAAGGCGTCGAAATACTTGTCGACCTGGTAAATCGACTGCTGGTCGCCGTAATCCGGTTCTACCCTAAGAAAGCCGGTAGCGGTGAGTTTTTCAATGTCCTCCGGCCGGGGTTTGGCATCGGGATCGTAATTCACCAATTGGTCCCCGGCGAACTGTTCAAGAAGGAACTGGTTGTACGGTTTGTCTTCGTTCAGGGAGCGGATCACGTAATCGCGATAGCGCCAGGCGAGCGTACGGATCTCGTCGGTCGAGTTGCCGATGGAATCGGAATAGCCCACTACGTCGAGCCAGTGCCGGCCCCAACGCTCTCCATAATGCGGAGAGGCAAGCAGCCGGTCGATGAGGCGCTCCCAGGCATCCGGCTTGGTGTCGGCAAGAAATTCGTTTACTTGTTCCGGCGTCGGCGGCATCCCGAGGAGGTCGAAGTAGGCCCGCCGTACGAGCGTCCGTTTGTCGGCTTCGGGCGCGAGCGTCCACTTCTTCTCTTCCAACTTCTGTTCTACGAACGCATCGATGGCTGTGCGAACGTTGGCCGCACGAACCGTTGGAAGCGGTGGCTTCACGGGCTTGCGAAACGACCACCATTGCCGCGCTTTCTCGGTGATCTTATCCGCTCGATTCGAACTCTTCGCATCGCCGGCCACCGGGAATTGTCCCTTCTCGATCCACTCCCGAATCAACTGCTTTTCATCTTCGGACAAGGGCGACCCACCCATCGGCATCTTGCCGTCCCGTACCATGATCCAAAGGCGGCTGGCGTCGGGGTTGCCTGGCGTCACAACGGATCCTTTGGAACTGCCTGCTACTACGCCATCCAGCGTGCGCAAATCGAGGCCGGCCATAGGTGTCTTGCCGCCGTGGCAAGCGATGCACTTCTTCTCCATCAGCGGGAGGACTTCGTGTTGGAACGTGGGCGTGGCTGCCCAAACCAGCGAATGGAGGATCAGGACGCCCGGAACGTGCGGAAAACACCGCATCAGAACCTCGGCAGCGACCTAGTTTTGAAGAGCTTCGCGATTTCAGCAGCACCCATACGCTAACTCCCTCCCACACCGTTGAATGCGTTTACGGTACACGTGCCTAGTGCCAGTGTCAAGGGCTGCGGGCAGTCGGCTCCTGTAAGTCGCCTACTGACCTGGCATTCGATACATTTTCAAGGACAAAAAATTGTGAACTCGTCGAGCGGGGCTTGACACCGGAATCGGTTCGGGGTAGTGTAAGCGCAATCAATCAAGGGCTCTTGAAGGAGGGAAGCATGTTGAAGCCGGTAATTGCGGCCGGATCCGTGTTGTTTTCGGCAGCCGTTGCATGGGCCCAATTCAGCAGCGATTTCCAAGGGACGGTGACGGACCGTAGCGGCGGCGTTATGCCCGGCGTCGTGATCCGGGTAACGAATATTGAGACGGGCGTAACACGCGAGGTTTTGTCGTCCGAGAGCGGTGTTTACGTGGTCCCGAGCCTGAATCCAGGCGTCTACACACTCGAAGCCGTTAAAGAGGGATTCGTGACTGCGAAGCAGGAGTCCCTGGTCCTCGAGCCGA
>JBPYDQ010000486.1:0-8379 GCA_051986135.1 Terriglobales bacterium
CTGCGACACAGTATACTTCGTGGAAGTATATGTCAAGCAGGCACCGTACAGGAGGCCTCGGAAAGGATCGAATGCCTGATAAACGCGTTCCCGGAACCCTGCTATCCCCCTGGACAAAATGTATAGAGAGGAAGTTTGGCGGTCGCCCCGAGCTAATTCTGACGTGTCGAGGCCGTGAGGCGCGCGGACCGAGCCCGGAGGACGGACGCTTCATCGGGGCGATGTGTTTTTCAAGAGTCTCGGCGCACTGGTCGAGTATGCTAATAAGCTTTGGATCGTCAGGACCCCATTTTGCCTCCTGAATGGCCAGCACACGTTGATAAAGAGGCAAAGCCGCTTCGTACTTGGACGAGATGATGAAAAAAACCGTCTTATGGTAGAATGGTAGCATCAACTAGGTAGAATGGGGGATGCGGTGAGCCTCAACATCAAAAACAAAGAGGCGCACAAGTTGGCGAGTCAGCTAGCAAAATTGACCGGCGAGAACATGACCGAAGCCGTGACAAACGCGGTTCGCGAGCGCCTCGATCGAGTGCGGAGTCAGCGCGGGTCTGGACTTGCGGATCGGTTAATCCGGATTGGCAGGGATTGCGCCGCACGACTGAAAGAGCCTTTTCGATCTAAGGACCACGGTGACCTTCTTTACGACGAGAAAGGCCTGCCGAAATGATTGTCGATACCTCGGCGCTCATTGCAATATTGCGAGATGAACGAGACGCGATGGATTACGCGAGGGCGATTGCGAACGCCGTGATCAGGCGTATTTCTGCTGCCACCTACGTCGAAACCGCGGCAGTCATCGACCCGAGCCGTGATCCTATCGCAAGCCGGCGGTTTGACGATCTCTTGCGGGAGGCGCGATTTGCGATCGAGCCGGTCACAGAGGCTCAGGCGCACATTGCCCGTGAAGCTTACCGTGATTTCGGCCGGGGAAGCGGCCATCCAGCCCGTTTGAACTTCGGTGACTGCTTCGCCTATGCGCTGGCAAAGGCAATGGATGAACCACTGTTATTCAAAGGCGATGATTTCACTCAAACAGACATTCAGTCTGCGCTCGCCTAACATTTTGGCGAATGGAGAGGCCGCGTGCCGCCAATCCAGTTTTGACTCTCGCGGAATTCGCCAGGACGCTTCTGGCTGCCGCGCCCCTTAGACAAGGGAATCTTGTGAATCTCCCGTATTAGCCGCAAAGACAGCGGGAAATCCTCGCGGAGTCGGCGGAGTCCGTGATTCATCGCCGCCACGTAATTCGAAACCTCTTGAACGTCCTCTAGCGGGACGCCGGGGGGTCTCGGCGCTTTCAAACAGCATCAGGTCTGAAAACGACGATTGCGTCCCCTCAATCTGCGAGGAGAGTACAGCTTCCTTTCGGACGTAGAGGTAAATGAAAAGCGAGGGGTCGGGCAGAATAGACGCAAGCCCGTCCAGGCGTCCGAGCGCTTGGTTCGTTTGCTCGAGGAGAGGCAAGAGTGCCCGGAGGGCTAGGGGCGGCTCCGGCGGCAACGGCGGAGGCACGTAAGCTCGGAAAGACTCGTCCTTGAAGGATTTCACAACGTAAGCTCCGAGGCGGCTGTTGGGTTTCGTTGGCGTCGCCATCGCGAAAGGTTCGTTTCGTTAGGAATCTCGTAGCGAAAGGATAGCGCATATTCCTTTCGTTATCTGGGCCGAGGATTTTTCGACTCGGGGAAAAGCCAGGCCGAGTGACCCGCGGGTCTGGTGCATCATTTCGATCGAGGTCTTCAATACGCGAGCCCGGAATACGTGGCAACGTCCAGGCACGGATGGTTGCCAGCATGAGTCGTCCATTGAGCTAGCTGGGGAAGAGGACTCAAACGCCGTCCTCTTCCCGGACCCCTTCTCCTGCTACGAGATCCAACGAGTAATTCTATTCCGCGACTGTATTAAATGCGCAATGTCCCAGACCCAAACGACCGCTCAAATGATCGTTGCGGTTCTAAGCTATTTGGAAGGCAAAGGGATCGAGCGTCCGAATGGTGGAACGACAGCAAGCCCAGCAGCGCCCACCGACGCGGCGATCGACAAATCCACCGTTTTGTATGCACGATCTTTACCTTGAGAACAGTCACCCGATCGGGTGCTTCTAAGAACTGTCTTATGGAAAGAACCCCGACATGACGCTGAACTCCTTGACCGAACGGGCCCGGCCAGTCCGGACCCATTCCAGAAATTCGAGATTTTTGACGAGCGCTTGTGTTCAACCATTGGGGCTTCGCATTTCTGAATACTCGACCAGATGTTTGGGACGCCGGGCGTCCTCGGTACAATCCTCGGGAGATTGATGGAGAAAAGAGGCATGGCTGGCGAGGGGCACTTCTCACGCGTATTGCTGATCGGTTGGACATTCGTTGCATTGTTGCTGACACCGCCAGCGCTGACTGCCGACGGTCCGGCCCGGGTCCCCCCTAGAGTTGAAACCGGTAACGGGGGGAATTCCATAGTCCCTCGAAAAGAAGCCTCAGTTCCGGAGGCCCTTCGGAATATGGGCCGCATTGTTGCGCGACCCGCGCAGACGTTCCGGGGATGGGGAATGTCGCTGGCGTGGGAAGCGAATGATCTGTATGGCGGGGGCAGGCAGCCAGCACAAATCAAGGATCCCAAAATGCAGGACGAGTACATGGACCTGCTGTTTGGCGACCCGGCGCAGCGATTAACGCTGGGATTCACAGTGGCCCGTTACAACGTTGGCGGAGGCGACGATCCAAGGCACACGCACATGCGGCCAGACGCGCAGATGGAAGGGTATCAGTCCGGGTCGGGCGTACCCTTCGACTGGACGCGAGATGCGCCGCAGCGGCGGATGCTTCAGGAAGCAAAGAAGCGCGGCGCGAATATCTTCGAAGCAGTGTCCTATTCGCCGCCCTATTGGATGACCGTGAGCGGCTGCTCTTCCGGGAGCAGCACCGAACACGAGGACAATCTCCGCCCGGAAATGAGAGAAAGCTTTGTGAATTACCTGGCGACGGTGGTGGAACATTTTCGACAGGCAGAAGGGATTCGTTTTGAGAGCCTAGAACCGTTCAATGAACCTGACGGCGCGTGGTGGAAGGCGGGCGGGAGGCAGGAGGGCTACACGGTTCCCGCCGAAACACAGAACGCGATCCTGCCCATGCTGGCGGAACGTCTGAAGCGCGATGGAGCCGGCACTTTTGTCTCCGGAGTGGATGCGAACAACATTTCTACTGCTGTCGGCGGCGCTGCGCAGCTCACGGCGCAGAGCTTATCCGCGCTGGGTCGGCTGAACACGCACGATTACCATCACGGCGTGGGTGACCTTGCGAAAGCGAAGGAGTACAAGGCCCTCGGCCAGAAGCTGCGCAAGCCGATTTGGATGAGTGAATTGGGCTGCTGCCAAGCCAACCAGAGCGACAACACCGAGATGTGGGGCGCCTTGTTTATGGCCGATTCGATTCGCATGGACCTGCGGGATATGGGCGCGGAATCCTGGGTGCTTTGGCAGCCCGACTGGAACGTGATCGCTTTCGATCCGAAGGGTGGCAAGCCACAACTGAAGAAGCAGTATTACGCGCTTGCCCAGTACACGCGGTTTATTCGGGCGGGCTTCCAAATCATTTCCGCGGGCGGATCCTACAATACGCTGGCGGCATACTCGCACACTTCAAAGCGGTTGGTTCTGGTTAGCACGAACTGGGATGCGCCGGCGCTGAACGATCTAGACCTTTCGGAGTTTGGCGGGGTGCCCGCATCAGTGACCATGTACCGCACGTCGGCTGATGAAGGAGTGAATTTAGAAGAGAAGAAGGTTATGGTTTCATCCACCGGCCACATTGTCGATACGCTTCCTATTCGGTCCGTAACAACCTATGTGATCGACGGCGTGAAGCCGGCGCCGAACGTTCCCTCCGATGCGATCGAGGGCACGCACCAGATCATGTCCGAGGCAACCAGGTTGTGCTTCAACATCACGCGCAACTCGACTGAGAGTGGGGCCGCCATCATTCCCTATCCCTGTGGTGGCGGCTACAGCAACATGGAGTTCAATTTTGTCGATCGCGGAAGCGGCTTTTATTCTATTCACACCGTAAACGGCGAGAGCAGCCTGTGCTTGAACGTTTCCAATGGAACGATGGCGGCGGGCGACGGAAAAACCCCGGGCGGACCCGGGAATCTGATCCAGTGGGACTGCGGACAGGCGACAATTCCTGCCAACGAACTCTTCGAGGTTAGCGGCCGAGGGAATGGCTCGGTAATCATCCGCGTAAAGAGCAGCGGCTTTTGCCTGGAGGATCCCGGGCAACGGGGCACCATCCGACAGAACCGGTGCAATCCCTCGTCTTTAAATCAGAAGTTCATCTTAACCAAGTAGATTTATCCCCTCGTTCGATCATTTTGTTCGAGGCCAGGTTCGATTAGGAGCGGCAGAGGATGTCAGAGAAGAACAGATTCGTATACTTCGTTCGGCGTTTGTTCCTGACCGCAACTTTTGTGTCGGCCTTGACGAGGGGAGCTGCCCAGACTGCGCTTGTTCCTTCCGCTCAGGCAACGAAGCCAGCGAACCTCGCCCAACCGGTTTCGTCGGGTTCTCCAGACCAACCCTATGGAAAGAGGCGGGCAGTTACGCCGGCGGATCGCGCGGCGATTCAGAATTACCGCTCTGGGAAAGTGCCCCCCTTGTATGCAACGGACTTCACCGACCCCGTCGAACTGCGGAAAGACTGGAGCTTCGTATCGGACGACGCTCAATGGGGAGATTTCAAGTCGTGCAGGCGGCCGGACAACGTCGAGGCTACCAGCGCTGGCTTGAGATTAAAAACACTGCTGGCAACAGATTGCCACCACAAATGGTCAACCGCCTACATCGTCAGCAAGGCGATGTACAGCTACGGCTTCTTCGAAGCACGGATGAAAATCGCGAACATCAAGGGAATGAATAACGCATTCTGGATGACGACCGAGGACCATCCCGAAACCGGCGACCATTTCGAGATTGATGTCTGCGAAGTGCAATACCCCAACTACGATCACATCGGGTTACAGCAATATCCGACCAAGGGCAACAGGAACATCCTGCACACCGGCATGGGCTGGGGGGCGAAATTCGTCGATGACCTTTCCGCCGTATTTCATGACTATGGCGTGCTGTGGACTCCCAACGAAATGGTGTTTGCGATCGATGGAGAGCCTATCGCCGCAGTGGTGACCAATGGCTCCGTGCAGCCTCCCACGGATGTGGCACTCTCGACCGAACTGATCTACGCCGGCATACCGGAGCATCCCGAAGGTCATGACGTGCTGGTAAGGTCCGTGCGGATCTTTGCTATTCAGAAATAGAGGTACGCCCCGGGCTTGCGACAAACACGATCGGAGTTAACAAGCCGAGCTAACGAGGATCCAAGAGCGGGGGATCGAGGCGGAGATGGAATTTCTAAGTGCTTTGCAATTCGCGAAGACAAACTGGGGAATCTGCTTTTGCTCATGTAGTATATCCTTCCGCTGCGGCGCGCTCGACGAAGCCGGCAAGCTGTCTTGAGGCCCTTATGAGACACCTGCCTTCGTTATCCTGGGATCTCCCCATAACGAAGAACATCTACGGGATCATTCTTCGCTGGTTTGTATTCACGACGTCAAGCAGCTACGGGGTCGCCGGCCAGAACACGCAAGTAGGTCGCATTATCGGCCACATTGACGGCGTATTCATCGATAATGGCGGCGCGCATGTTCGAGGTTGGGGCTGTCAGCAGGGCCGCCCCGAGTCGCTCGCGGTTCACAATGCCGGTGCGCACCGCTGCAGCCTGCGGCATGACCTTAAAGCTCCACGCCAAAAAAGAAGCCTAACTTTGACCGCGAAGTCACGTTGGTATAGCGGATGCACGCAAACCCCGAATTTCAGATAAGCATCGACACTGCCGATGAAGAGAGCGAAAAGTCGCAAGAGAGCGGACCACAGTGGGTCAACCTTCGACAGCTTCCTCGAACAGGAAGGAATCCGGGAAGAGGTCGAAGCGGTCGCCATTGAGCGCGTTATCGCATGGCGAAACCAACGGGATCCGCGGCGTGGCGGCCGTGAAAGCCAAATGAGCCTCCGCCTGCCGCTAATTGCACTCGCGCCAAGTTTGGTCGGTGCAAAAAAGAATGGCGTACTCAATGGTCCTAAAGCGTGAGCGGTCTGCCAAATGACTTGAAACACGCTGTTCGGGTGCTCCTCAAAGCCCCCGCATTCACTCTTGCTGCCGTGGCCGCACTCGCGCTGGGCATTGGCGCCAACGGTGCCATCTTTTCTCTGGTCAACGCGGTGTTGCTCAAGCCTCTCAGTTACCCTAATGCTGATCGCATCGTTCAGTTTGGTTCGCGTTCGACCACCATTGCCAGTTTCCTGTCCTGTGTTCCGGAGTTTCACGCGTATCAGCGGCAGACGCGAGTCTTCCAGGAAGTTGCTGCCTACGACATGGCCGGCCCGGGCTTCAATCTCACCGGTGATCGTCCCGAGCAGATTCGCGGCATTCACGTGACGCAGACCTACTTCCGCCTTTTCGGCGCCCCGGTAATTCTGGGGCGCACCTTCACGCAGAGGGAAGACAGCCCCAATGGCGGCAAGGTCGTGGTGCTCAGCTACGGACTTTGGCAACGGCGGTTCGGGGGCGATCCCGCTATTGTCGGAAAATCGCTGCTGCTGGGCAATGAGCCTTATACGATCGTCGGTGTGCTCGGGAAGCAGTTTCTCTCCGATCCTCAGGCAGATATCTGGCTGCCGTTTCAGTTTCCGTCGGTCAGTGATGACATGAACAATTACTTCAGGGTTGCCGGTCTGCTTCGGCCGGGCGTCACCCTGGCGCAGGCAAGATCGCAGCTGAAACTTGCGGTCGTCGAGTACCACCGCGAGTATCCCGCGACCAACCCGCAGCTGCAGTTCCACATTGAGCCGCTGCGCGACAGCATTGTGGGTGAGGCACGCGAGTCGCTCCTGGTCATGCTTGGGGCGGTAAGTCTGGTGCTGCTGATTGCCTGCTCGAATGTTGCCAATTTGCTGCTGGTGCGCGCCACGGCACGGAAGCGGGAGTTCGCGATCCGGTGCGCCCTGGGGGCCGGATCGCTGCGCATCGTGCGCCAATTGCTCACGGAGAGTGTGTTGCTCGCCACGGTGGGCGGCATTCTCGGCATGGCTCTCGGATTTGCCGGAGTTCGAGCTCTGCTTGCCATTTGCCCCGCCGACCTGCCGCGTGTCGGTGAAAACGGCTCCGCTGTGGCCATGGACTGGCGCATGTTGACTTTCACCCTTGTCGTTTCCCTTGTTACGGGTATCCTGTTCGGCCTTTTCCCGGCCCTGACGGCCGCGCGCATCGATCTCAACTCAGCATTGAAAGAGGGCAGCGGCCGCTCAGGCACGGGATTCCGCCAGGGGAGAATGCGCTCACTCCTGGTCCTCACCGAGGTCTCTCTCTCCCTGGTCCTGCTCATCGGCTCGGCCCTTCTCATCCGCACCTTGATCGCCCTGCAGTCGGTTGATCCCGGATTCGATGCGCACAACGTGCTCACGATGGAGATGTCCCTGACTGGTGACCGCTTCGAAAAGACGGCGGGTGTGGCCAACCTTTCGCACATGGGCCGCGACCGGCTGAATGCGATCCCCGGCGTGGAGATCTCGGCTGCTGCCTTCTGGCTTCCCATCAATGTAGGTGATTTCCTGCCTTTCCAGATTGCCGGACAGTCGCTCGATAAAGATCACCAGTATGGCAGCCGGTGGATGAGCATTTCGCCCGGCTATCTCAGCGTCTTCAGAATTTCCATCCTGCGCGGCCGGGATTTCAACCAAAACGATACCGGCGCCTCGCCCCGGGTAGCCCTCATCAATGAAGCGATGGCTAGACGTTATTGGCCTGGCAAAGATCCTGTAGGACAACAGATCTTCATCAGCAAAGGCCTGGGTGCGGGCCTCGATGAATCGACCCATATCATCGTCGGGTTGATCGGCGACACCCACAATGCCGGTCTCGGTCGCCCTGCTGACCCACTGCTGGTCGTTCCCATAAGCCAGGTTACGGATGCATACACCGCGTCCTATACGAACGTTCAGCCGTTGTTTTGGGTGGTGCGCACGCGTGGCGAACCGCACAGCGTTCTCAACACGGTCAGCGAGCAACTGCGCCTGGCCAGCGGCGGATTCCCGGTCGCGCATGTACGAACCATGGAAGAGGTCATGGGAGCTTCGACAGCTCGGGAAAGATTCAATATGCTGCTGCTGACGATCTTTGGTGCGGTAGCGCTCATCCTCGCCGCCGTCGGAATCTTCGGCCTGATGGCGTACACGGTCGCCCAGCGCAATCAGGAAATGGGCATCCGCATGGCCCTCGGCGCGGACCATTCCGCGATTCGCAGGCTGGTGGTCTGGTCCGGTATGAAGCT
>JBPYDQ010000487.1:0-4436 GCA_051986135.1 Terriglobales bacterium
CAACGGGAACGAATCATAGACAAAGATGAGGCGTTTCGCCTGATCGTACGTACCAAAGTTCTACCTTAAGAGCCGGACCAAAGACAAAATACCAGCCATCGCGTTTGCACGATTATGTTCCCTGGACGCCGCTGTATTGACGAAACGGCCCAACTCCCGGATAGAAACCCCTTCGAATCACACCCTAAAAACTGGAGGCGGCGAGCGCCTTTTACCCTGCAGATGCCGGCAGCAAGATCAGGACTCAGGAGGCCACAATCTGAAGCTTCGAAGGCGGGCCGGACGTAGTGCAGCCAATCGCAGGTTGATTGTTGAGGGAGCGTACTGCCGCTGCTCCAGCGAAATCCGATAGCGTGTTACGACGGTTTTGTCAAAAGCCAGCCGAGGCTCCGAACAATACCAGTCAATGAACTCGCGAATCGCATGATCGTAGGAACGCTGAGAACTGGGCGAGGTCAGACAGTTGAGCACGGCCGATTTGTTCGCTCTTGCCTTTCGCATCGCTTTTGATCCTTCATAGTTTCATGCTTCTGAAGATCGGTTCCAAGGGTTCGCCGCATCACTTGAAATGTAGCCAGCTTCCTTGCGATGTACAGCTTGTCGGCGATGGAGTGAATTCGCCATTTGAGAAAGTCCTTGGCCGGCGAGGAGGCATCCGAACGTGCTCATTTCCTTCTCCTATGCCAGTAGCGGCATTGCCCGGCGATTCAGAACTTCGCCGACGGCCCGGTGCGCCTCCAGGATGGCAGCGTCAGTATGCGGGCTGGCCGCGGCGTCCGCGTTGGCAATCGTAATCAATCCAAAAGGCTGGCGGGCGATGACACAGGGACGGCTATGACTGGTGGTGAACACCCACTCCAGAGGGTCGTAGAGGCTGTTATAGGTGTAGGAATAACCGTGCGGCCACCGGTTGACGGTAATGGCCACAATGTCGCCCGCCGGATCGAACCCGCCTGGGCCCAAAATGCGGGCCAATTGATCGCGGATATTGCGCTCAAAGGTTTCGAAAGTTGTGCTCAGCAGATCGATTCTTCCCAGGCGGTGCTGCACCTTCCGGACCTGACCGGGAGAATTGGGTGTGCGCACCATGTGCAGGACGATTGGCTCGTCCGGAGTTTGCGGGTGCTGGATGCCGCCCAGGCTGGACGCTTCCGATAAAGCGACGCTGGTGTGATACATGGTGGGCGCTTCTACATAGCTGGTTCCCAGCTTGTGAAACGCTCTCCAGTTGCGCACAGCGATGCTGGTATAAACGATCGGCGCCTTGACGTTGAACGCGAGGGCCTCCTTCTGCGTTGCGGGCAGCTCCGGCACGAGGTAAGGAATGATCATGTTCCAGCAGGCCATGACGCAAGCTCGCCCGCGTACCTGGTAGGTCTTGCCTCCCCGAACGTAGGCGACGATAACGGACTCGGCCTTGGCTGCGTCTCCATCGTGGCGGGCATTCACCACGGTGCTGTTCAGGCGGATGCGCACCGGTTGCGCCGGGCGGTCGAGCAGCCCGTAATTGACCCGCGCCGTGCCCACGTCGTCCATGGTTTTGCCCGGGACGCTATCGGGCAAAAGCCAGCGCACCAGCAGGCGAGCGATGGTGGCATTGCCGTCTGGAAAATGGATTTCGCCGCCTCCGCCCGCCGACTTCTGGCGGCCATGCTGACCCCCGGGCAGGTCGGCCAGCACTCCTTCCGGCGTGGGTTCCAGCTTCATGCCGGCAAAGCCGGGCAACCCCATCTCCCAACAGAACAGGGCCGGTGTGGCATCGGTACCCACGCCGAAAACCCCTGTGGGCATGATCTGGAAAAACCACAAGACCTGCTTATCCACCTTGGCCAGGTTGAGCAGAAAATCGTTGTAGCTGATTTTGGCCAGGCGCTCCTTCTTCTCCGCCGAGGACAGCCCGGGCATGTAGTCGGGCTGCTGCGGGTCGTATAAGCGCTGCAGATCTTTTTTGGCCGCTACCGACACCGGAGCCTGCGACAGAAATTCGGGGGAGAAGCCTTCCTCGCGTTCGCCATAGCCAGGCGCAGGAGCCACCAGTCGGTCGCTTCCCCAGGTCTGCTTGTCAAAAAAGTAGGCCGGCTTCAGTCCCAGCGAGGAATACAGTTTGCGATTGCCAGCGTTTTCCGAGAGGTAGCGGTCGAGATCAATACCCACATCGTGCAGAAGCTGCCTGGCGGGCGCGTTATAGCGCAGAGGAGATTCGATGTTGAGCGTGCCGCCATTGAGCACGAGCAAGCGTCCGTTATAGTGAAACTCGTTGCGCTTGGCATGCCCGCCGAAGTCATCGTGATTGTCCAGCACCAGCACCCGGGCTTTGCGGCCAACGTTAAGCAGGAAGAAATAAGCGGCAGCCAGCCCGCTGATGCCGCCGCCTACCACAACTAGGTCATAGTTCTCGCCCGTATTGATGGCCCCGGACAAATCCCAGCCGTCCTGGTCGCGCATCTGGTGAGCCACTTCGAAGGAGCCGGGATGGTCACCCCGCATGCCGGTCAGTGCGGGCGGGTAATAATCGGGCGATTTTTCCGGGGCGAACTCCTGCTCGAGGGCCATAAGATGCCGCGGAAGGATCGAGCCGGCTATGGCCACGCTGACACCGTTGAGGAAATCGCGCCGCGTGATCGGCCGGTTCATCCCCAAGCTGCGGTCTTTCTCGTCCATTTTGCCTCCCGCATAGTTCGCCCGGCGTGAAGCAACTCTGGCCATCCAGACCGTGCACGCCGTGGGCCTTCAATTGCGCTGCATGGAAGTGCAGGGGAGGCGGAACTGGTTTTTCCAGTCCGCCCCCAACCCTTTAAAGGGATACCGCAACGAGAACTGCTGCACCCGGGGTGCAGTCAGGGTGGCCCCGTAAACCTCAAGGCTGCCACCGGTGGAAACATTGTTGAAGTTGTTATTTGGGTTCACGTCGAAACGGACCGAGTTCGTAACCTTGAACACCTCTCAAGCAAACTTCAACACCTGACTCTCGCGCACCTTCCAGCCCTTGGTCAATGCCGCATCTATGCCGAAATAGCCGTCACCGCGGAACATGTTGCGGGGGCCCGCTTCTCCGGCGTCGGAATTGCGCCAGGGATTGCCGCCCTCGATCCCGTTCTCGAGCACCGTCAGATTGGCGAAAACCTCGGGCGCCGGTTGAGGCGATGTTGAAGTGAGTGGCAATCGGGGCCGGCGGGGCCATGTAGCTGATAATCCCAGTTTCGTTCCACAGACCTTCGAGGACACCGAAGCGGAGTCCGCGGGGTCCAGCGATTCAGGCCAGAGCGCCGCCACCCACCAATGCATGCGTCGAGCTAGCCATTTGCACTTGAGACGTTTCCCTTGACAGGACAATCCCGGTCCTCTACACACTTATCCTCGAAATTATGTAAATTGCACAATCAGGAGCCGATCCATGTGTGAACGAATCTCACGGCGAGGGTTCTTAAAGGGAGCGGGCGCGGCGGCAACGGCAATTCCCCTTGGCACGATGGGTAAACCTGCGGCCGAGGCGCTTAGGTCAGATGAGCGTTCGGCAACGGCGGGCAATCATCGCATCGTTGACATCCACATCCACTTCGATGAAAAGAATCCGAATTTCATTCGTGATCTGCTGACTCTTGCGGACCGGATCAATCTGACCGCCTGCCTTCTTACTCCGTACGCTTATCGCGTGCAGGTGGCCGAAGCGGCCAAGCAATACCCCAAGCAGATTGTTCCGTTCGGCTTCATTGATCTGGACGCAGTCGACGTGTTGGCACAGGTAAAAGATTTTCATACTCTCGGATACCGCGGGCTGGGTGAACTTGAGTTCGTAAAGAAGCCGTACACCGATCCTTCTTATATGCCGGTCTACGAGCTCGCCAACGAGTATGGCTGGGTAGTCATGTTCCACACTGGAATTGTTCTACGCCGCAGTGTTGATCAACCGGAGAACGTGGCCTCGTACCGGATGAGGGCTTTTCATCTGGAGGAGATTGCCCGACGTTTCCCGAAATTGACGGCCATCGGCGCTCACTGCGGCAATCCCGAATATGAGTGGGCAGCGGAGGTCGCACGCTGGAATCCTAACGTCTTCTTCGACCTCAGTGGTTCCACATTGACGAAGATGAGCAGTCGTCTCCAGGAATTTAAGAACCACTTCTGGTGGTCCGGCCAAGGTGAATGGAAAACCGCGACGCCGGCCAATGATCCAAGCGCCTTCGTCAAACTGGTATTTGGGTCCGACAGCGGCCTTGATGGGATTGAACCTGTTGTGAACCAGTATCAAGCCCTGTTCAAGGCCTGCGATGTACCTGCCAGCACGCAGCAAATGATCATGGGCGAGACGCTGGCTCAGATCCTTCGGCTGTAGATTCTTAATTGAGTTCTTCAAGAAATTTCAAGACGGCGTTACAATGTCGCCACTGGGAGCGTGGTCCTTCGATAAGGGGCGACCTCTCGTGTTTCGCCGCGCC
>JBPYDQ010000488.1:0-6860 GCA_051986135.1 Terriglobales bacterium
CCTGGCTATAATGCAGCACCGGGCGGAAGCCACGACAGCGGCCCGCACGGTTTTTAGTCATGCCGGGTTCCCTTCCAGCGCTACTGATCCGATCCTAAGACAAATTCAAGACTTACGAGCGGAGGTCGTAGTTATTGATATTGACCCCGACCGCTGGCAACGCGCGATCAGCGCTATCGAGGTGCTGAGGAACAGTACGAACGATCTGGCCATCTTTGCGTTCGGCGGTATGGAGCATCCGGCCACGATCGTAGCGGCGATGCGAGTCGGCGCGTGCGAATACCTGGAGCGTGGAGCCGATGCCGCGCCGCTACAGGAGGCGCTGGGCCGTTTCGTTTCCTCGCGTGCTCGCAGCGTGAACGCTGCCGGCCGTGCGCGGATTCTGACTTTCATGAACGCAAAGGGCGGATCTGGCGCAACCACCCTTTCGGTCAACACCGCTTTGGCACTGCAGCAGGAGCACGGATCGACGCTACTGGTGGACTTTGCCACCCTGGGCCATGCAGCCCTTCATCTGAACGTGCAGCCGGTGTTTGGGCTGTCTGATGCCTTGCAGAACTTGCACCGCATGGATGCGGCACTGCTGAAGGGATTCATAACGGTCTGCCGGCGAGATCTTCACCTGCTGGCGGGCATGAGTCAAGTCCAGAACTTAACAACCACGACCGCGGAACTGGCCCGTCTCTTTGATCTGCTGGTGACGCACTACCAGTATGTGGTGGTGGACTGCTCTAGCCGCATGGATGAGATCAGCCACATGGTCGCGGACCTTTCTCATGAGGTTATGCTGGTGGCCCAGACGGACGTGGCGGCGCTTTGGAGCACCAACCGGATTCGGGCGTGGCTGAACGAGAACAGGTGCGAAACCAAGATTCGCGCGGTGCTCAACCGCTATAAGAAGATCGCGGGTTTTGGCGAAGAGGACGTGCAAAGGGCGACCAACTGCAAGGTGGCATGGAAGGTGCCGAACAGCTATCATCCGGTGGCTTCCGCCATTGACCGGGGTGAGCCACTTGTCCTTCATGACAGCGAGCTCAGCCGTTCGATTCGCGGGCTGGCTGCCATGCTGGCCCAGACTGAGGATGCGATAACCTCCGGACCTCGCACAAAGCGAAATGTGGAGGCCCGCGACAAAGCGGTGGCGCGGCTGTTTATTTCCCCTCTACGCGCCGGGCAGTAAATCAACGCTGTTGCTGTTTTTCCTTGACGAAGCAAATCCACCAAATCCGATCCAACCTATTTGTGCGAATGGAGCAGCGGCCGGAATTCTTTCCCGCCAGCCGGGGATGCAGCCTGGAGGATTCTTCACTTCGATCAGGATGAACACGGATGAGAATCAGGAGCGTACCAGAAGCTTGTGGTCAGCCCTAATGGGAATAAACCAATTTCTCTGACTCATTCTTACTCCGCTCGAACTGTGCCGATTCGACTTTCGAGCGCACGGTGATTTTCGTGACAACAAAAATTCAGTGCTGTTCCGCTTGCGTGTCCAGTTATACCTCTCACGCCAATCTCAGTTACTGCGCGCCGTTTCCCTGGGGCGGCAAGATTGCCGCGAAGCAAATGCTGACAAGGGGTTGCGCTATGTAGGTGTTGGCATTCATGAGGAGCATGATGTTCGGCGAATTATCCTATGTTCACGTGGAACGGCACGGGATATGATGTTCGGGGTCGAAGGTCATACCTGGTCTATTCCCGAACTGTAATGGGGCGGCAGACGTCATGAGTCGGTTGTGTTGCACTGAGAGAGTAGCCAATTTCCTATCTGCCAGCCTGAAGTGTGTTCTGCTCGTGTGGTCATTGCTTTTTCCGGTTTTGGCACAAATTTCGCCATCGCGTAATGACTCGGCGGCAGGGGAACTTAGCTCACACGATGAAGTGGCCACGTTCAAGGTCAAAGTGAACCTTGTGCTTGTCCGTGTAGTGGTACGTGATTCCCAAGGCCGGGCCATTGGCAACTTGAAGCGCGAAGACTTTCAGCTGTTCGATAACAGAAAACCGCAAGTGATTCGGAATTTCGCCGTGGAGCAGCCCGGTACCGAGCTGCAGCGAGAAGAAAAAACATCCCAGGCAACGGGCGGGACCGAGGGCGGGAAAGCGCCGCAAGTGCCGGAGCGGTATCTAGCCTATCTCTTTGACGATATTCATCTGAATGGCAGCGATGTGATGCAGGCACGCACCGCGGCCGATCACTACCTGGCGTCGCTTGCACAAACCGATCGAGCGGCGGTTTATACGACCTCCGGCCAGACTATGCTCGAGTTTACCGATGATCTGCCCAAGCTGCATGAGACCTTGTTGCAGCTCGAGTCGCGACCGATTGTCGGTTCCGGATTTAAGGACTGCCCGGACATAAGTTATTACGTGGCGGACCTTATCCAAAACAAAAGCGACTCCGAGGCTCTTCAAACCGCCACGCTGGATACCTTGGCGTGCGCGTTTGCAAACGATTCTCGCATGATGAGCGCTGCGCAGACCATGGCCATGGGTGTTGCGGCCAGAGAACTGCAGCAAGGCAATCATGAGACCCAGATCACGCTAGGTACTTTGAAAGACGTTGTTCGGAGAATGGCATTATTGCCCGGTCAGCGTACTGTCATTCTGGTCTCGCCCGGGTTCTACAATCCGGAGCAAAAACAAGAGGAGTCGGAGATCATCGAAAGTGCGCTGCGGATGAACGTGATAGTCAGTGCGCTCGATGCGCGCGGATTGTACGCGAATCCGGCGCTGGGAGACATCGGCCAGCCGGGCCCTTCCAGTATCGAGGCGGCCCCGTTTCAAGCCCAGTACCGGATTCGGAGCGCCTCTACGGACACCGATATTCTGGCCGAATTTGCCGATGGCACGGGCGGATCTTTTTTTCACAATAACAATGATTTAGAAGCAGGGCTTCGCCAGCTGGCCACCGCTCCGGAATTCTACTATCTGCTGGGCTTCTCCCCGCAGAACCTGAAACTCGATGGAAACTATCACAGCCTAAAAGTGACTCTCAAGGAACCACAAAAGCTGTCGGTACAGGCTCGGCGGGGGTACTATGCTCCAAAAAAAATTCCGGATGCGAGCGAGCAGGCCAAACAGGAGATCGAAGAGGCGCTGTTCTCGCAGGAAGAAATGCACGATCTTCCAGTGGACTTGCACACGCAATTCTTCAAGACAACCGAGAGTGATGCCAAGTTGGCGGTGCTTGCGCATCTGGACGTGCGGCGCATGCATTTTCGCAAGGTCGAGGGCAGGAACGGCAATGAGGTGACGGTTGTGTCTGGTTTGTTCGACCGGAACGGCCAATTCGTAACTGCGAGTGAAAAGATCATTACCATGCGGCTGCGCGATGAAACCCTGGAGAAGAGACTCCAATCAGGGGTCACCATGAAGAGCAGTTTCGACGTGAAGCCGGGCAGCTATCTTGTTCGGCTGGTGGTACGGGACGCAGAGGGCCAGATTTCGGCGGAGAACGGCGCGATCGAAATTCCGTAAGAAGGGGTGGAAACATGCAAGCTCGGCGTCTGACATTTGCGGTTGCGATGGTTTGTCTAGTCAGCGGTTTGACCTTCGGAATATTAATTTCACCCGCTCGCTTGCATGCGCAACAAACGGCTGCACAGGCTGCGGATAATTCCGTTCCCGTAATACGCGCGGAAACTCGGTTAGTTCTTGTGGACACAATTGTGACCGACAAAAAAGGAGCCTACATCGGCGATCTTGCGCTGAAAGACTTTCGCGTCTGGGAAGATAACAAGGAGCAAACCATCAAGAGCTTTTCGCTTGAGAGTGAGGCTAGCTCGCCGTCGAACCAGCATCAGCATTACATGGTTCTCTTCTTCGACAACTCGACGATGGATACAACTGATCAGATGCGGGCTCGGGACGCGGCCGTCAAATTCATTGACCACAACGCCGGTCCGAATCGCCTGATTGCTGTGGCCGATTTCGGGGGTACCGTGCATGTAGCTCAGAATTTCACGGCGGACACGGCACTGTTGAAAAAGGCGGTTGCGGGATTGAAGGGTTCCTTCACTTCTCCCACTGCTCCTGTCGAGGTCGCGTCGCTGGGCATGCCGTCCTTGTACGATGTGGAAGCCAATTTCGGAATTCGCAGCGTGATGCTCGCGCTACGCGGCATGGCCAAGAACCTGGCGCATTTGCCCGGGCGCAAGAGCCTGGTATTCCTTACTTCCGGCTTTCCCATGACGCCCGATACACAGTCCGAATTGACCGCGACGATCGACAGCTGCAACAAAGCGAATGTGGCGGTTTACCCCATCGATGTTCGTGGCCTCATCGCGCCCTTCAGCGGGACTTCTCAAAGTGGCAAAGTTGACTCAGGCGCAAGCCCCCCCGGCGCTCAGTTGAGGTCAGCGACCTTTCACTACGTGGGACGCTCACCTCTTTATAAGGTTCACCTTCTCAATGTGCAGCATGGCGGCGCGGGAGGCGGCGGGGGAGGCGGCGGCGGGGGTCACGCAGGAGGCGGAGGTAGCGGGGGAGGCGCAGCTGGCGGCGGCGGTCGCTCGGGTGGAAGCGGTGGCGGAAGGGCCGGCGGTGGAGCAGGCGGCGGCCGCGGAGCTGGAGGAACTGGGGGCGGCGGGGCTTCGGCGAGTCCCCTGTACTACAGTCCTTACAATCAGCCGCGACTCATAGTTCCGCCCATCCTAACCAGCGCGGCTGATAATCAGCAAGTGCTGTACGCCCTGGCCGAGGGAACCGGCGGGTTTGTGATTGTCAACAGCAATGACCTGGTCGCCGGGCTGGAGAAAATCGCTCGCGATCAAGGCCAGTACTATTTGCTAGGGTACACGCCGGCGGAATCGCCGGAGGGCAGTTGCCATACGCTGCGCGTGAAAGTGGACCGCGGTGGCACTGTGGTTCGCTCCCGCAGCGGATACTGCAATGTCAGACCGGTTGATCTGCTGGCCGGGAAACCCGAAGAGAAGGCGTTGGAAGCTCGTGTCACTAGTTCACAGTCCGGAAACATCAGCGCGGCGATGGCGGCTCCGTTCTTTTACACCGCCTCGAATACGGCGCGCGTGAATCTGGCAATAGAGATGCCGGCGGACCACATGAGATTCGAAAAGCAAAAAGGAAAGCAACACGCTGCCATCGATGTACTGGGCATGGCATATAAGTCGGATGGGTCTGTCGCGGCCCGCTTCAGTGACACGGTCAATCTCGACTTTGACGGCAAGAAAGAAGTGGAAGAGTTCAAGAAACAGCCGTTCGAATATGAGAACCAGTTCGAGATTGCCCCCGGTCAATATTCGTTGAAGGTAGCGTTCAGCTCCGGTGGCGATAGTTTCGGCAAAGCCGAGGTGCCACTCCATATCGACTCCTACACGACGAAGCAGTTCACCATGAGCAGCATGGTCCTCAGCAAAGAGCTTCACAAAGTAACCGATATGGCGACTGGGCTCGATGCTGAGCTGCTGGCCGACCGGACACCTCTGGTCACGCAAGGTATGCAGATCGTCCCGACCGCCAGCACGCATTTCAAGAAGACTGACTCGGCTATTGTCTATTTAGAGGTTTACGAGCCGCTGTTGTTAGCGAGCGTTCAGGGGGCACCCAACCGGCCTAAAGTGGACCTGGTGCTCCACTTTGTCGATCGCAAGACCGGCCAAGATAAAATCGCGGCGAAGTACGATAACACCGAGGCGTCCATGCGGGAAGGCAATCCCGTGATTCCGCTCGGGTTGCGGATCCCTGTGGAGCAGCTTGGCCCCGGCTCGTATCGCCTCGAGCTGAACGCCGAGGATTCGGCCGGCAATTCTTCCCAGCCGCGTATCGCGGACTTTGACGTGGAATAGGGAAGCGCAATTTATCCGACCGACTCTTCCTATACCTGGCGATTACTCCTTTTTTTGCGGCGATGGCGCCATGTCCTGGGGGAAGGACTTGAGGGCAACCTCACGAGATCGTGACGAAGTCTTCTTCCCGGCGTCAGTCATGTGCTCGGTGAGAGAACCGTTCAGCACGTAGTAGGCTTCGTCGCCGGGCTGCTTGCCCGCGCCGCGGTTTACGGTTCCCACAAATCGGAACCACACTCCATGGACAGTTTCGGTCGAGAAGCTTAGTTTGTTGCCGTCCAATTTCCCTTCCTTGAAGAAATGATCGAGGAAGGCGTCTTTATCGCTTTCCAGATCGCCGTAACGTGAAATGAATCCGGTGACCTGGCCGCCATCTTCGACCGTGATCTGCACGAATTCGCCGTCGCGCAGGAAGCTGTACATACCGGAGTAGGTTGCGGTGGACTTATCCGGCAGGTTGGACGCCGGTGGAATGGCTTGAGCCACCAGGGCTGGACCGCTGGGAAAACTGCACATTAGAAATATCACTAGAAATTTAATCATAAAGTTATTTGCTCTCCGGCGCGACAACAACAGGTTTGAGAAATCGACCCAAACCCGGTTTTGCTCTTTTGTCTTCGTGCATCATTGCAATTGATTTTTTGTCGAGCACCAGCCAAATGTTGCGAGAAAGAGGGCCGTGGGCCGTCGGATACTCGAAGCCAAAGCGAACGACCCTCACAATACCCCGGCCGAAGCCCAGAGTTTCTGAAAACCGGCCACCCCTAGACGTCCCTCCAATCGGCCGCCTAGAGGTTACTGGGGTTGTCCCAAGCGATCATGATATGGCTGCATGGCGCAAATCTCCGCTATAGGATCAGCCTGCCCTGCACGCTAATGTTGAAGAATTGCCGTTCAGCGGCATCACGCACCACGAATTCATGGTGGAATGGACGCTTCGATCCAGCGACCGCAAGGACGCCCGGTATCGGTGTTCTTTCCGAGTCACGCCTATGTTATTACAACTCCGTGAAATAGGGCGATTCCCCTGGAGCGGACCTACCCATTTAAGCGACGGAT
>JBPYDQ010000489.1:0-2234 GCA_051986135.1 Terriglobales bacterium
ACGGCTCGAGCAGTTCAGGGAAGTAGCGGTTGAGCGGCTTTTCATCGCGACTCTGGATCAGGATCTCATCCCCATCGCGAAAGACCAGAGCGCGAAATCCATCCCACTTCGGTTCGTAAATCCAGCCTCCACCCTCGGGTAGTTCGCTCACTCGCTTGGCAAGCATCGGCAGTATCGGCGGATTCACTGGAAGCTGCACAACTGATGTTATACCGCTTTCATTTTACAGAACTCGCCATCTTGATGGTTTGTCGCCAGGCTTGATCAGAATGCCTCGGGTGGGAGATCTAGCCTGCATTGGGCGCAGTTTAGAAGGAAGCCGCTGGCGATTGCGGAGGATGCGTTAAGCAGCGAGATGAATAGGGGATCTGGTGGTGGCAAGGGAGTGACGCGCTGCGGAGGCCGGGAAGGAAGTTGGAACAATCGTCTGCAAGAGCAGGCAGGCACAGGAGTGAGTGGGCCTGCCGGAGCTAGGACGCACGGAGAGCGATCAATTTTGTCAGTTCCTCTGCAGTCAATCTTTCGAGCCCGATCATCGCTCCGCCAAAGCGCGGACCATGCCCCACAGAGTCAGCACGGACGCTCGCTCGTCCGAACCCGAATCCCAGTTTAGGCCAGGGGCGGTTCGTAACTGTGTATCGCCGAGCGAAGCAACGCTCCACGAACCTTTCCTGCCTGGTTCTGCGTTAAGACTTTTTCGGCATGACGATTTTTGAAACGGTAATGGTGTCGCCCTTCATTTCCCCGGTTAGGTTGACGGTGTGGCCGGCATGCGTCTGCAAGGCTGCGTCGTCCTGATTTGCGATGTTGTAGACTTTTCCGTCCATAACGAAGACAAATTTGCCTCCGGCTTTGGTACAAGCTAGCGTGCAGTCGCGGTCTGTACCCCCGTGGGCGGCAATCATCTTAGCGTGACTAGCCCCGCACATACTGTCGCTAATCTTGCCGGTCCATGTCTGATCAGCCGCCAAAGAGAACCCGGCAAGGCCCGCGCACATACCGAGGAAACACAGAATTCTAAAAACATTCTTCATGGCTGCTCTCCTTTAGTCGGAAGTTCCAGGTGCCAAGCGGAAGAGTATCACACTCATATCGTTAAGCGATATGTATCGGCTGAGACTGCCAGCAGCTCCCTCAATCTGCGAACGAGATGCCCGCGACCGTTATCGTCCATTAACAGTTATCGATCATCATTCGGCGGCGCTGATTGTGGGGCCAGAAGTTTACACGTAAGCGCTTTCCTAACCGTGACGCCGCTGTGCTTCTGTTCTTGGGCGGTGTGTCCGGGCGGAGAGGAACAGGCGAGGTCACCGGCACCGTGACTGATCCGACTGGCACTGTGCTATGGAAACGAACACGCAGGGCGTTGCGCAGTGGGCTCAAGGATCGCCGTCATTATTTTCCACAAGCTTGCGAGGTCCGCGCGTACTGTCTTCAAAAAGGCCAAAGCAATCAGGGAACCGCCAACCATCGCTAGGTAAAAAGAGTTGGCTCGGCAGGTGAGGCCTGGGGGTCGCGAAAGTTGCTCAGACCTACGCCGACGAGGCGAAAATGCTGCCCTCGGCTTAGGCCGACACGATCTCGAAGCAATAACGCGATTCCCGTCAGCTCCTCGCAGGAAGAGGGAGGAGAGGGCGGCGTGTGGCTGCGAGTGAGAATCTTGAAATCGCTGGTCTTCAGTTTGAGCACCACCGTGCGAGCCATTCGTGATTGCTTGCGCGATGCGGCCCAGGTGTGTTCGGCAAGTCTGCGGATCATCGGTTCCATCTCTGTCAATAACAGATCGCGTTCAAAAGTGTCTTCGGACGAAATGGATTGCGTTGCTCTGTGGGGGATCACTTCACTGTTGTCGATTCCCCGGCACAGCTCATAGAGACGCAGGCCGTAACGACCGAAGCGGCCTTCGAGCGTTGCCATCTCCACCTTCCGTAGATCCCCGGCTGTTTGTATGTCAAAGCCCTTAAGCTTCTCCTCCATTACCTTGCCGACTCCGGGTAGGCGGCGCACCGGCAACGGCAACAAAAAGGAATCTACTTCCTCCGGCTGAATGACGAACAGCCCATCCGGCTTCTGCCAGTCCGAAGCAATCTTGGCGAGGAATTTGTTCGGAGCTACGCCCGCCGAGGCGATCAAGTTGAGTTCCGTGCGAATCTGTTCGCGAATCGTGCGCGCTACCTGTGTGGCGGTAGGCAGGTCCGTCTTATTTTCTGAGACGTCAAGATATGCTTCGTCAA
>JBPYDQ010000490.1:0-7881 GCA_051986135.1 Terriglobales bacterium
GCGCCCGTCAACCCAGGTTTTTTTCCGCACATCTTGATCGACCAACTTGGCGCTTCGCTAATGATGATTATCGGCGGACTCATCGTCCGCGAGATTAGGTCTTCTGCGGCTCGCAGTTTTTCCGAGGCATAACTAAGCGTCAGCTCACACTCTCCCAACTCCCGATTACTCCGCAAATCGTCTATGTGGGTACCGGAACCCAGGTCACCGCGACAATTCCGCCGCTCAGCGGTGTCTAATAAGCGGATACCGACATGCGTCTTCGATTCTTTTTGTTGTTTGCGCTAGCGGCCGTGTTGCTCACGGCGCAAGAACAGAAACAGGTCCCTACTTGTTGTGAACCTGAGTCTGCAAAGCTTTCCCGGGCGCAAACAAAGACTTTCGGAAAAAAGACAGAGCCGATTAACGCGCCGTGCTGTGCCGATATGCTACACATCAACGGCACAATCGTCTTAGGGATTTCGGTTGATCCTGAGGGAGATGTAACCTGCGTGCAGATGGTTTCTGGTCATCCACTAATCATTGGCGTCGCGATTGATTCCGTGAGGCGGTGGAAGTTTCAGCCATACAGTTCTAAAGGAACCAAGAGGAGTTTTTGCGGACAGGTTGCCCTCTGCTTTCGAGCAAATGAGCACGGTGTGAAATACAAAGTTCTCTAGCCTTACGCTAGGGTCCGGGGGTGGTTCGGACGGTAAAGTCCCTGCGTCAAAATCAACCTCGGCGACTATGCCGTTTATCAGGAGTTGAAGCGGTCTTTACTCAGTTCGTGATGACTCATGAAATCCAAAAAGGACAGGCTCGGTTTTTTGACTGCTCCCATTTGCCGTCGACCTTTTCAAACACTAGAGTTGCGCCGCGCCCGCACAATGAGCCACATATAAAGCTGTACTTGAAGACTGCAAACTGATGAGCTTCATCGAAAGCAATTTCAGACACACTGAGCAATCCTGCTTGAAAGCCAGCTATCACTGCGTCGCCAACAGATTGTCCTTTTTTTATGGCCTTTCCCGGGTCCTTAAGTTTGTGTTTGCTTGGGTCAACGAGCTGAATTGCGCGCCCATCCGCGATACTTGCCGGGAACATGTGAACGATTTGAGGCACTCCTGCTGAATTCTTCAAAATGATTCCCTTAAGGCAAGGGCCCGCGTTATCTGAGTCAGCCAAGGTCAACGGAAGAGTCCTGTCCGAGAAATTGACAGGCTCTTTCCCCTTACCCGCGAAGGAATCAAGGAAAGTGCTATAGAGTTCCAATTCCTCCGCAGTTAGAGGCGTTTGGCTGATGGTTGGTTTGGTCTTGGTCCTTGCCGCCCCGAATATTCCGACCGACAGTGAAATTACAGAGGCTAGGATGATTCTTCTCATTAGCGGTAGTATATCGCCTCAAATTATCTCTATGTGCCTGGGAAGTCCGGTAATCGGAAACTTGGCGGCTAGTACTTGAACCTTACCGATTAGGTCGTGTACCAGGCATGATTGCTGGGAAACCGAAGACATTGAAACCACATATCAACTCTGCGCGTTACACACTCAGGGAACTTTGCTGCACGTTGGGAATCGCCTGAGAACGGTGTCTCTGTATACGGCTCTTGCCTGGCACCGGTCAAGGAGGCGTTTCGATGCGTTTGTGGCGGTCAGTCGTTACGGATCGAATCGGGCGCGTCAGAATGAAAAACTTTTCACACGTTCCGGTTAGGCGAAATGGGCACACAAGGGATGCTGTGTTTGAAGGCAAAAGGGTAATCCCAGCCAAGAGCTTTCAACGGCACCTCTTGGCAATTGGCGCGCTGTTGTCGAGCGCCCTTGGCCTAATTGCCTGCGGTGGCAGCAGCACCGCAGTTCTCGGGAGATCGTGCCCGCCTCCTCCTACTCCCACGTCGCCCGGCGGAAGCGTCGGATCTATCGTCGATCCGCTGATTGCGAATGAGATGCAGGCCCAGGGGCTCGTTGGAATGGCGGTGGCCATCGCCAAGAATGGAACCATCCTCTATTCTCGAGGGTACGGTTACGCCGACCTGAGCACCTGTCAACCGGTTCAGCCCGGCAACGAATTTCAAATCGGATCTGTCACTAAACAGTTCACTGCGGCAGCGGTCCTGCAGCTCCAAAATGCGGGAACGCTCGATATCGACCACACAGTTGCCAGCTACCTGCCGAGCTACGGATTTGATTCGCGGATTACCCTGCGAATGCTGTTAAACCAGACTTCCGGCTTGGCGGACTACCTTGGTTTTCCAGCGGCAGCTTCCTGGTTCAACGGAGTTTCTGAGCAGACCGTGCTGACGCAGATCGCGCAAGCATCGTTGAACTTCGCACCTGGCTCTTTTTTCTCTTATAGCAACAGCAATTACTTCGTTCTCGGGTCAATCATCGAAACCGTTAGTGGACTCACCTATCCAAATTACCTGGCGGGTAACGTCTTCAAGCCAGCCGGGCTGAGCGAGACTTCATACCTGCGGCCGCCTGACTCGGCATCTCCTTACAATCCGGGCCCGATTCCGGGACTCATCCCCGACCCGTCCCTCCCCTTCTCGGCCGGAGCGCTTTGGTCGAACGTGCAGGATTTGGCCACTTGGGATGCAGCGCTGCTCGACGGAAAAGTGATTCCCGCTTCGCTATTCACAGTGATGGTGACGCCACCCTTAGTACCGAGCAGCCAAGGTGGGCCCTCGAGCTATGCCATGGGCTGGGTGCGCGACTCCGCGGCTGGCCATCCATTCGTTTGGCACAACGGCGAAATTAATTCCTACACGGCGTTCAATGGCGTGTTTCTGGACGATGGCTTCTCCGTGAGTGTGCTTACGAACATGCGGGTGAACGAGAATACACCGCTGTTGAATCTAGGAGACCAGCTCATCAACGGGATCTGCACTTCCACAGCAACGGCAGGTAACTGCTAAGGAGGCGGGGTAAGTCAAATCGGAAAAGTTCCGACTAGTACTTGACTTCGGCGGTTAGGTCGTTTACCAGGCCCTTGGTGATACTCTCCTTCGAATGACGCTCGCGTCAACGAGACTGCCCATTGTCACCGCGTTTCTAGTGGCTCTTGCCGCTTGGCTTGCGATTTCAAGACCAGAGGAACTCCATAGGCGTACGCAGTGAAACGAAAGTGTGTCTGGGATTTGACCGGAACGAATATCCAGGGGACGCAGCTCTACCAGTTCTCCGCAAATCGTTTTCGTTCTCAGGCTACTGGCTCACGCCCCCACCGAACACATTGCAGAATACGTGGGTCGGAAAAAGAAAAACCCTAAAAGAACATGGGTTCGGATTCTTGCTGTTGGTGAGAGGTCGCTCAGCCTCAGCCACCCAATTGGATGCGAAGGAGGACGGGATTGCAGATGCGCGAGAAGCAGCTAGGAACGCCCAGCAAGAAGGGTTTGTCGCAGGGACGGTCGTATTCCTTGACGTCGAAGAAGGCGGGCGACTGCCACCTCAATTCCACGCGTACTTGCGCTCTTGGGTCGATGAATTGGCACGCCATGGATTCAGACCTGGGGTTTACTGCTCCGGGATGCCCGTGAATGACGGAAATGGCCGCACAATTGTCACTTCGGATGACATCCGATCGAACATGGGGAAACGAGACATCGTGTTTTGGGTGCTTAACGACACTTGTCCCCCGTCTCCCGGATGTACATCGGCGGGCCCGCCTGGGCCAACGAGAAGTGGGGTTGAATATGCGGCTGTGTGGCAGTTTGTACGGTCGCCGAGGAAGGAAACTGCGTTAGCATGCACAGGTTATGCGAATGACGAGAATTGTTATGCTGCACTGGACACGGCGCATCGCTAGCATCTGGACCTGGACGTTTGCCACTTCCAACAATCCTTCCGCGCCTCGGTGAGACAGCCCAGCAAACGCATTCACGGTTCGCCACGGTCGCTTACACCCGCGGCCACTTAGTCCATTGTCTTTACTCCGCTGGCCAGAGGCTCTGAATTTTCTGCAAAATGTTCGCGCCCAGAAGTTGTGGATCGTACATTCGACCATGGCCAGCACTTCTTTATCGAGTATCTGGTTTCTCTGTCAGTTCGGTAGCAGACCGTAAACGTCGACTTCACCAGGAGTCTTGCCGTTGCCCAGCGTGTCGTCGCTCCCTCGTGTGCCGATGTAGACCCTGCCATTGGCGACGGTTGGGACGGTAAACTTCACGGCATTACCGGCGGTGTCCCTATTTCCGGGAGCTTGAGAGCTATTCCACAACTCGGTTGCTAGATTATTTGCGTCGAAAGCGTGGAGAATAGCGGGCCCCGCTGCCCGGGTAACACGTTCGGTAGTGCCAAACGCACTGGAATCAATCGCCCAGACAATGGCATTAGCGGTGCCATCCGTCGAGACAGAACTCGTGGGGCTGGGATATGTATAAGTGAACGTGTTTGCCGTCGTCGACGTTGGATTTGTAGAAAGGAAATTCGGCCCTGTCGCAGTAAAGGAAAACGCCTTCATATACTTGAGATTGCTGGTCTCATCAGTCTCGCCGAAGTACAAAGTGCCGTTCCAATAGGTGGGCGAGCCCCATACGCCCGTGACGGCCCCTGAGACTTCCTGGACGATTTGCGTGTCGCTCGTAGTACATGTACCGCAGAGGTGTCCCATATTGTCTCGATCAACGAGATAAATGTTGCCGCGTTTGTCTGCCTGAACAAGCAAGTGCGGGTGACCCGCAATGCCAGACGGATCTGGAAATAGCATCACGCCACCGGAGCCGAGGTCTGTGTCGTTGGTGTCAAGAGACAATTGATCGTGAGGAGTGAAATAGTCGATTACGGTAAGGCTGGCAGGCATTGTAGTGAGGGCTTGAAATTTCAGGATGCTGTCGCCGAAAGCGTCCGTGCCATTCCAGGTTCCGTTTCCGGTTGTGAGATAGATGTTACCGCTTGAGTCTGCGGCGGGCCCATTACCGGACATCCAAATACCCCCCGCGAGGGAATTGGGCGACACGTTGAAAACGGCTTCCTGCTGGAGCAAGGCAGCGCCGTAAGACATCAGCCATCCGTGATAAGCGCCAAGGTCGCAGTAAGAAGCCCACGAGATGAAGATGTGACCATTCTGTAGTAGGAGAGCGGGGCGCTGACTGTTGAGCTTAGGATCGAAGGTGACCTGTCCTCCGCTGCTCCCGGCGCCAGTCCCTGCTACCACCGCCTGGATTTCCCTGGGCCCACCAAATTTTTCATTTCCAGTAGTAATGTCTAGAGCGTGGAGGCGTTGATGAAAAGGCGCGCCACTCGTTGTTTTCGTGCTCGTGACCAAATAGATGGTTCCAGTCGCTAGATCGATCACGGGCGTCCCAAGAATACCTATGTCCGGAATGACCAGGAGACAGCCAGACTCGTCCGTGCTGGTCACCCAGGTTTCGCCGGGCGGCACGAGGCTGTTTACACCGTTGGCGCCTGTCTGCCAGTAAGTGGTACAAGGGATGGCATCAGCGTCGAAGGCATAGACGGTATTATGCTGCGTAGCGACAAACACCACGTTATGGGTGCCACCACCGATCGCGACGTTTGCCACCCAGAGAGGCTGCGCATAGATAGCTGCATCGGCCGCGCATGAAAACAGCTTTCCAAACGTCGCAGCTGTGACATTAGATTTTGTGAGAGCGCGTTCCTGCGTATTGACACCAGTGCGAGAAAGATCGTTGTGGTGGGTCAGGACTCCTTTGAGGTCCGTGACCCCGATGGTGGCGGAGGTGGTCTTTGTGGGATCAGCGACGCTTGTTGCGGTAATCGTGTAGACGCCAGCAGTGTTTGGAGTCGTGTACGTGACAGAAGCGGCGCCAACATTAGTGAAAGTACCGCAGGCGTTGCCTGAGCAACCATTTCCCGCCGTGGACCACACGACACCGTGACTGCCGGCGTCGTTAGCTATTGTCGCGCTGAAGTTAAGTGGCTGGCCAAGAGTAAGGCCACCACGCTTTGGCGTTACCTGTACCGTGATGTTGCTGGGCGTGACAGTGATAGCGGCTGAGGAGGTCTTTGAATTGTCAGCAAGGGAAGCGGCCGTGAGAGTGATGGTCGCCGGATTGGGAACGCTCGTTGGCGCCGTGTAAGTGATCACGCTGCCAGAGGGGCTGGACGTGGCCGAAAGTAATCCGCAGGCCGCGCCGCCACAGCCGGAAAGAGTCCAGGTTACGCCTTTATTTTGCGCGTCATTGGCTACGGTGGCGGTGAAGTTTTGTGTCTGGCTCAGTTGTACTGACGACGCTGCGGGAGTGACGCTGACGAAGATGGCAGGGGTGGGAGGAGGGCCAGGATTGCTAGGTGCAGCACCACCGCAGCCGGAGAGAAATGCGACAGCTGACAGGAATAAGGGAATAGAGACAAGCGGGGCTCGTGTCATGCGCTTTACCCGGGAGGCTGGTCGCCTCGTCGGGGGGGACTACGAGGACAAACGAATTTTACTTTGAGGAAGTACTGAATCCAAGCAGGAAATAAACGAAAGGGATAACAGCCAGCATGAACCTTGGCTACTGAATTGTTCGGAATCCTGACGGCACTCCTACTTCGGCGGTAAGATTGTATTCAGACGCTGGCACGCCAAATGGCGAGTGAGGGATTAATGGAAACGACCGAGAACGCCCGCTATTCGTACGTGTTTCATTACTACCGCCACTTGATGACGAAGCAGGAACACCTTGCTTACCGGAATCTGATGCGTACCAGAAGGATGACCGGTCGCACCGACGTTGCTGCTCAGGCCAAGGCCAGAAGCATGTGGCAAGATCCGAAGCTCACACCGCTGTCCGATGACCCGGAGGTATTGCATCTAGCGAGCGAGGGACTATGGGTGTTTGTAACCCGGACAGTCCAGAGAATACTCGCTGAACATCCGGACAAGGTTGCATTTAACAATTGTCCCCGATGCAGTGCCTTGGCAAGAACTCCAAGAGCCCGACAGTGCCGCTTCTGCGGGTTTGACTGGCACGCAGTCTAGCTTGAATAGATGTGGGACGTACCGGGATCAACTTCTCCGGTAATGTCGTTAACCAGGACTTGGCGCCGAAACGGGAAAACGAAAGACTTTGAAATTCGCCGACAAGGGTCTTACCTTACGAGTTACTGGAGGTGCGGCGATGCGGATTATCCCATTGGCTGGTTGCGCGCTCATATTCTGGTGCCCATCTGTTACAGGCCAGGAATACCGTTCCAACTCACCCGCAACAGAGACCGTAGAACAGGACGCATTGAAGGTGTTAAACGATTCTGACTGGGCTCACACTGTGAAGGCCAGCCTGCAGGACACGCCTTGCACTTTTCAGAATGCTGTGTTCCCCGACTTGTATCCGAAGGATCAGGCCCTCCAGCTTGATTTGACCAATCCTAGTCGTCCGCCCGACCCAGTAAAAGCTGACGATTCCGAGTATCTTATTCGATTCCAGTCCGCAAAGCCTGTCCAAACGGCGGTTCAGGAGTTGCTTGCCATCGGAGAAAAATGGTCTTCCTACTATCGCCAAAGGCACTGGCCGGGGAACGATCACGCTGGTCCAACGGATGTGGCGAACGGTCGGTACAACGTCGCGGACATGATCACCGTCGCGGTGATCTTGAAGCGGTCAGCTCCGGACGGTGCGAGTTTGTTCAACTACGGGTTCGCACACAACGGAGAAGGATTCCCGGGCTTTCTGGTATGGCCGTGCGCAGGCTTGAGGACAACCAATGGGCAAGTAATCGCTTCCGCTGTGCCAGACGCAAGCGGCAAGTCTGGGGTCTTGCAACTGGCGTTTCAAAGGTTGATTCATGGAAAACCGCTCATTTCAAGCCAGCATGAGAAAGTTGAGTTTCGTTTGGTCGCAAAACAGAGAGTTTTCGAGACGACCTTTTACATCAATGCTATACATCCGCGCATAAATAAAGGGACATGAAGATCACAAAAAAGAGAATATTAAT
>JBPYDQ010000491.1:0-4699 GCA_051986135.1 Terriglobales bacterium
TCATTGATAATAGCGAACCCAGTCGACCATCATCGGCCCGGGATTGGTCAGGCCGCCAGTCGATCCTCCAAGGGTCCCGCCCACAGCCACGTTCAAGAGCGTGAAGATTTGCGCGTTGAACGGCCACGTATCACCTGAAGGAAGGTTGCCGGGGGTTACCGTGAAGAACGGTGTAGAAGGGTCATCGACGAAGAACTGCATCTGATTTGGCGTCCAGATGACCCCGTAGGTATGCAAGGCCGTGTCGGCTGCCTCTCCATTGGGGAAGGTGAAACGTTGTCCAACTCCGCTCCCTCCAGTCAGCGCAGTATGGATGGTGGAGTTGTTCCCTGACGGACCGGCTCCGTTCAGTACCTGCGGAGACCAGTTCTCCATGATGTCGGCCTCGCCGCAGTTTGGCCAGGGCACGCCGGTCGCGATATCGCTGCCCAACGACCAGAACGCGGGCCACAAGCCCTGGTTTGTCGTATTGGGGAGCTGGATGCTCGCTTCCAGAATGCCGTACTGGAAGTTCTGTCTGCCTTCGGTATTCATGCGGCCTGAGATCCAAGTTCCGTTGACGTTTCTGGGCTGGATCACCAGGTGCCCGCTCCCATCGATGTACACAGGGGCGGTAGAGGTACTGAACGTCGTTGGGCACTGAGACGGATTGTTCGGATAACCCGGAGGTCCGCAGTATACTTCGACTTCGCCATTGCCCCAGCCGTTATTGTTTCCCAGGTCGAAATTCCAGACCGTCGTGTCAGGAGAGCCCGCGCTGCCGTTGAATTCCTGGCACCACTGCGGCACATAAGTGATTCCATTGACAGTGATGGAGGACACGCCGGTGCAGGATCCGGTCCCGCCGCTGCCGGATGTGAATGCCATGTAGTTGATATTCCAGCCGCCGCTATCCTGGTCCAGAGTCAGCGTCTGCTGACCTGCCGGCAACGTCACTGTGGCGGTCACGTTGGTCCAGTTTTGCCATCCCCCCGTCTTCGCTATGCTGACCGGCCCGCTGAGGTTCGATCCTGATGAGTTGGAGATATGGAGAGCATCTGATACGCCATTGGGTGACGCCACGCGGAACGTTACGGTGTAAGTTCCCGCGGACGCGGCGTTCACTGTGTACTTGAACCACTGCCCCGTTGCCGTCCAACCCAGGTCATAGCCGCCGCCCGTGTCCGTGGTCACCTCCAAATCGACACCATCCGAACGGTAGCTGTTAGCCGAGCCGTTGACTGAAGAGACGTTGTAGCCCACTCCTTGGCCGCCGTAATCGTAGTTCTCAGCCTGCACTGTGCCAGGAAGAGGCCAGGGTGTTCCACCGAAGGGGCCTTGGTTCGCGGAAACGCTGAAGTAATTAATGTTCCAGCCCGGGTGGTCCTGGTCAAAGGTCAGTGTTTGCTGGCCGGCCGGGAGCGTGAAAGTGGCCGTTACACTAGTCCAGCTTTGCCATGCGCCTGTAGCCGGTACGTTGATGTTGCCCGTTAAATTTGTGCCGGACGAGTTCGAGACGTGGAATGCATCGGTCACGGCATTGATTGCGGCCACGCGGAACGTAACTGCGTAGGTTCCTGCGGCCGTCACATTGACTGTGTACTTGAACCACTGCCCGCTTGCGGTCCAACCCAGGTTATACCCGCCGCCCGTGTCGCTGGTCACTTCCAGGTCGACGCCATCGGGGCGGTAATTGTTGGCTGTGCCATTGATCGAAGTCACGTTATAGGCGACTCCCTGCCCGCCGGTATCATAGTTCTCCGCTTGCACGGTGCCGGGAATCGGGGCGGGAGTTCCGCCGTAAGGTCCTTCGGCGGCAAAGGCGAAATGCGTCACCGATAAAAGCAGGGCCGCACACATTGCGCAGAAAGCCAGGCGCACTCTTGTTCTCATGGCGCCACCTCGACTCTTCACTCGGTTTTGGATGTAATCTGTAGGCAAAGGACGGATGACGGCTTTGTTCCCCTGTGACATCGGATCACCTCTTTGAAATTTCCAGGTTGTCAGTCCAGACGGGAGATAAAGGTTCCTGATCGCTGTGACCTTCCTAACAGGGCATCGCTCTGGATCTGGCTTTTAGGGTGGGCTTACTTGGCCTTATACATCCGCGTGTTGATGATATCAAGCGGGATCGTAGCTACGGGTAAGAGAAGGCATCTCACGACACTAAGAATGTGATTCTGGACCTAATGTCAGCTGGAACGGAAATTACCTCGATTTGCATACGCGAGGCTCGCTGGGTCCTGGCAACCGCGAAACCGGAGATGATTTGTGCGCAGTTGACTTTACCGGTTACGACTTATCAGGAGCTAGGAGTAAGTTTCGTAGTTGGACCTCAAGGCGTCGCGAAGACAATCTGCAAAGGGACCCTCGCGGCAACAGCACGAGAACCATCACTAACTGGACGAAGGCGCCAAAACGTCATCGCATCAAGAGCAAGCTGGTTGAGCTCCCTACCAAGCCCCTTCTCAATGACGGGGGCGTGGATGAGGCCGTCGGTTCCTATCACGCACTTGATGTCCAGTACACCTTGAATGTGAGCAATAAAGTTTTCGTAGGAATAGTAGGGTTGAACGGACAACAAGACCTCCGGCGGTCTTAGACCTGGTTTAGGGAAATCAACCGGCGCCCCATTTTCGGAAGATGGCGGGAGATCCCACGCAATACCGTAAGCAGCTAAGTATGCTTCCGGCGTCTGCAGGAGATGTCCAATCGCATTCTCTGCATCGTCGCGCGGCTGGTCGAGGTCGAAATCGGTAACCTTGAACGAATATACGTCGGGGAGGATCGAACACGCTGTTGTTTTTTGTCGAACAGCAGGCGTTCCAATGTTTCTAAGTTGCAGCTGGATTGAGGAGTCCTTGAAAGTAACATTCATTACCTCGACGGCCTCATCGCAACCTCCTTTCTTGCCGATCAGGTCCTTTTCTTTCGCTTTAGGATTCGAGGTCCCCCCATAGTGCCTCAGGATGAGTCGCTGTCCAACCAAGCGTTGAAGATACTCTCGCGTGCTCTGTTGGGGGGAGAATGTCATCCCCAAGATCGTGATAAGCCAAATGCTAGCTAGAATTTTCACGCAGGAGATTCTACACTAGCAACAATCACCGGAAATGCTGAACTGCGTCTAAGAAAACTGGTTGTTTCCCCACTTGCGCGTGCATGATTAACCGCATAACCTCCGAAGTGGATTTGGGCGTAGGGAACTTGATGTCCGGTTTGTCGTGCCAGCTCCCGTTTTGAGTGTAATCGCCTGTTCTCGACAGTTAACGGCGAATGTAAACTGGCTTTCCGTGTCAACCGACTCCAACCAATTCGAGAATCTGGCAGCCAAGCGAGCGTCGTCGGACGGAGTACGGACGCTGTTCGAACTGTTGGCGAGGCGAGCGGTGGCTCTGCAGACTCTGCACGATGAATTGCAAAAGGTCATCATCAAAAATCGCGAAGCGCGCAGCGGTAAGCCCTTCCGTTTCTCCCAGCGGCAGAAACGGCTACTGTCGGAATTTCAGAGAGACGCAGGAGATTGCGCGAGTGAACTGCCAGCCCGCGTCGCACGCCTCAACGATGCCACCCTTTTGAACGTCGCCCTGCGAAACGAGAGACAGCAACTTGAAACCGAGGGGAAGTTGTACGCAGTCTTCCGCGAGGAGGACAAGTCCGCCGCGGAGGGAATCCTCGACTTTCGACGAGAGACGATTCGCATCATCATCGATTTCATTGAGCATTCAGAGTTCAGAGACACGGTCTCAACAAGATAGACCTTCAGGCACCTCCTTTTTCAAAAAGGATGGAAACTGGGTTCGTCGGTTGGCGTGACATCCCGATTACAATCGCAACGACAGATTCTAAGTAATTCCTGGTGTGTTGTCGGCAAACTCGGAACAAATGGTGCAAGGTCCTGGTTAACCGCCAAATCATCCATGTAAAGTACTGGACCCACCTAGGCTGCAATACAATAAATACCCAAACGAAGATGGCAATGTTTGTTCACTTGACCCGGGAGGCGCTCGCCGGGAGGATCCGGCGAAACGGCATCTCTCGACTACGAAGAGCTGTTGGATCATCACCGAAAGGTGTCTTTGCAGTGCCCGTAACTCGCAACTTCTATGCTTCTCACCAGTGGTTGAGAGAGCTGAAACGGCGCAAAGGGGGGCCGCTCGCAGGCGTATATTTTCGGATTCCAGATGAAGAGCGCGTATGGGTAGGTCACTACAGTCAGGCTCATCGCTGGTTGTCTGCTGCCGAGGCGGCTGCTCTTTTTGCGACAGCGGATGATCCACTCGGCTGGGAGGTCGTGATACCGCGTCGCATCGAAGCAAGCGAGATTCACAAGACGCGCCGCTTGACGCAAGTAATTGGGTGGCGGTTTTATCCGAAGGCCAAAGGAAAGCCACCGTACTGCACGTGCAAATTCTGTACCCGCGGCGAATATGGCGCTGCCAAGCTCCGCAAGCGCCTGGGCTCTTCCGACGACGAGTAGTTACAATTGGGGCCTAGGCCCTGATTAACCGCGTAACCTTCCATGTTGACTTGAGCGCAGGGAACCTTACCGATTACGACTTATCAGGAGTCCATCAGCTCGTCAGCAGATACCTCGTGCTATTCTTTCGCTCCATCCACGAGGAGGACCACGCCATGAAAGACATAATTGTAACGGACCGTGCCCCGAAGCCAATCGGTCCGTATTCGCAGGCCGTACGGGCGAATGGATTTCTTTTCACCG
>JBPYDQ010000492.1:0-2873 GCA_051986135.1 Terriglobales bacterium
TGTCAGGAATTTTGACGCGCGCAAAATGCTCGACTCCGAGCCCATCGCGCAGCACAACGGCGAGGTTCAGGCTGAGATTTGAAATATGCGGAAATGGACGCCCCGGATCGAAGGCCAGAGGGGTCAGCGTGGGAAAGATTGTGTCCTGGAAATATGCGTTGGCAATCGTCCGCTGGTCGTCCGTGAGGTCGGAGAAATTTTCGATACGCAGTCCAGACTTGCGCAACGCGGGGACAAGCTCTCTGGCCCAGCATTCGTGGGCCGCGCGATTCAGGCGGATGACCGAGGCGCGAATGGCGCGTAGTTGCTCGGCAGGCGTCATTGCGTCGGGACCGCTCTCCATCACGCCCTTTTCGATCTGGCGCTTCAGACCGGCAACGCGCACCATGAAGAACTCGTCTACGTTCGATCCGACGAAGGAAAGAAACATGACCCGATCGAGTATGGGATTGGTGGCGTCCTGCGCCTCCTCCAGCACACGACGCTGAAAGTCCAGCAGGCTCAGCTCGCGGTTGATAAAAAGGCTGGGATCGTCAAGCGAGACGGCTTGTGAAGGCTGAGCCGGCTTCGCTGCTGGAGCCGTGGAAGCAGACGAAGTTGGCCGATGTGGAGTTCTGTGCGATTTGGCAGGTACTGCTTTTACGGAGGTCGCCATACGTTTTGACGGAGTTGGAGCTCAGCGATTTGGCCCAGCGCACATTGTAATGTGCCGCAGGCAAGATTGCCCACCGAGGGGGAGTTCTAGGCTGTCCCGGCTGCAGAATTCACCCGCCGATAACCATGTCCCAGGGCGGACTGTTGACAGGACGCAACAGCTAGACGACGCCGGCCGTTAATATCCCACAGTGTAGGATTCTATTCGTAAGCCTGCAGCTCACGCCCCCGGGTCTCCGGCAACAGCAGCGTGGCGACCACCATCGTGAGATATGCGATTACAGCAAACGTCGAGATGGCATGACCAAGCCCCATGCGTACGCTTAGATATCCGACAAGAGTCGGGAATAATGCGCCGAAGCCGCGTCCTGCGTTATAGGAGAAACCCTGACCGGACCCGCGTACCCGGCTGGGAAACAGCTCGGTGAAGAACGCACCGATCGGACTAAAGACGCCGGAGGCAAAAAAGCCCAAGGGGAAACCAAGCACGAGCATCACGGAATTACTGATCGGCAGATAGGTGTAAGCCACGACGGTAAGGAATGAGCAAATGGCGTATAACACGAGAGTTTGTTTGCGACCCAGACGATCGGCCAACCAGGCGCTGACCATGTATCCGATGAATGAGCCGACGATCACCACGAAAAGGTAGGCGCCGGTGTTAAGCACCGAGAGGCCATGAGTCGTCTTCAAGAAGGTCGGCAGCCAGGTGGTGATGGCGTAATAGCCGCCCTGAGCGCCGACGGCGAGTAGCGCTGTCAATAAGGTGGTGCGCAGTAGAGCTGGGCTGAAGATTGCGAGGAAGTTGCTGCCTTCGCCGAGGCTCGCCTCGCGGGCCCTTGTCCGCCGAAACACGTCGGGCTCGGGCACGTAACGCCGGATGTAGAAGATCAACAGCGCCGGCACAATCCCGATCCAGAACATCGCCCGCCAGGCAATTGCCGCTGGCAACAGCGAGAACAGGACGGTGTAGCTGATTGCAGTGACGCCCCAGCCGATTGCCCATCCGCCTTGCACTGTGCCTACGGCCTTGCCGCGATATTGCGCACGGATGGCCTCTCCCATCAGTACGGAACCCACAGCCCACTCCCCGCCAAAGCCGAGTCCCTGCAACCCACGCACAACGAGCAATTGCCAGAATGAGTTGGTGAAGCCGCTAAGGAAGGTGAAGACGGCAAACCAGACGATGGTAAGTCGGAGGATGCGGGTGCGGCCGAAGCGGTCGGCCAGAAGCCCCGCGAGCCAGCCCCCAACCGCCGAAATCAGCAGGGCGACGGTGCTCAACATTCCGGCTTGTCCTTTGCTCATGTGCCAGGCAGCAATCAGCGCAGGAATCACGAAGCTGTAGACCATCACGTCCATGCCATCGAGCCCCCAACCGCCAAACGTGGCGATGAGGGTGGCACGCTCGTCGCTGGTCAGATCAAGGATCCACGGGCGGGCCGCAGCTTGGGTAATGTCGGTAGTGGCCATTGGGCGTAACCGATTTCGCATCATACCTGGACTCGCTGCCTGCGGCACTAGAGAATTTGAACGAATGAAGGTTTCTCGCGAGACGTCCGTTGACACTCGCTCTTGCTTGCACTATTCATCGGGAGATGCCGCATGGTGTGCTCAACACGGGAGCGATTCGATGAAGATCGTTCCTGCGAGCGACTCATCGATCCTGGTGGAATTTGGCGACAGGATTGATCCAGAGATTCAGGACCACGTTCTGGGCCTGTTTCATGCATTGCGCGCGCTCGACGATCCGCGGATTCGCAACCTTCACCCGGGATACGTTTCGCTTCTGGTTGACTTCGATCCATTAGCGCTGAGTCACCAGGACGTCCTGGCGCTGATCGAATCGCTTGCAAGCAATAGGGCTGCGGCAGCCCGCGACGGCACCGCCATCGTCGCCATTCCGGTGTGCTATGACGTAGAGTTCGGACCCGACCTCGCCGACGTTTCGGCGTACACAGGTCTTAGCGCTGAGGAGGTGATTCGGTTGCATTCCAGCGCAACCTATAGGGTGTGCTTTCTCGGCTTCACCGGAGGTTTCGCCTATCTTGGAGGCATGCCAGAAATTTTACATATACCACGGCTGGCGACGCCGCGTCGCGCCGTGGCGGCTGGCAGCGTAGGGATTGCCGGCGGACAGACCGGAATCTATCCCACGGAAACGCCGGGTGGTTGGCGGCTGATTGGCCGGACACCGGTACAGATGTTTAATCCGCTGG
>JBPYDQ010000493.1:0-5422 GCA_051986135.1 Terriglobales bacterium
CCGACCAGGCCGCCAACCATGGCCAGCAGCACGCTTTCCGTGAATCTCTGCTGAAACAAGCGCAGGCGACCCGCCCCAAGCGCTGCCCGAACGGCCTGCTCGTGACGTCACGCCGTGCTCAGCGCCAGCACCAGACAAGCCGCGTTCGCACAACCAATCAGCAACACCGCAAATGCCGATGCCAATTGCAGCCATGCAGCACGTCGCCTATCATGGATCTGCAAATCGCGAATCGGTCGTACCGCGAGCCGCAGCTCTTTGCGGAACGGTGGCGGCGCGACCTGCACAAATTTCTGAAATAGCGGCTCGAGTTGCGCGGCTGCCGCTTCGATTCCGACGCCCGTCTTCCTACGCCCATAACCACCGACCCCAGCTCGTTCCGCTGCACCATTGATTCGTCCAACGCTTCTGGAACGATCGCGCTGGTATGCGCGAGTGTGGGAAACTCGAAATCACTCGGCAGCACCCCGATGATCCGTGTAGGCTTGCCATCGAGCGAGATCGTCCGGTCCACGATTCCCGGGTCGCCGGCAAATCTGCTTTGCCACAGCCCATATGAGATCAAAGCCACTCTGGGCGCATTTGGCCAGTCTTCTTCTTTTGTGAAATTACGCCCGAGGACGGGCTGAATGCCGAAGGTGGGCAGAAAGGTGGATTCAACCGCGGCGCACGTCAGGCGCAACGGGCGTTCATCGGTAAGGTCACAATCGTTGACACCCGTGGAGGAAGTGAAGCCGGGAAAAGCAGTCTGCTCACGCCTCCATGCAAGATAGCTCCCAGCGAAAAAAAATTCCCCATCGATTATGGGAGCGATGACACCGACAGACACAAGCTGATCCGCGTGCGGATAAGGCAAGCTACGAAATAGCGCCCGGTCGACAACGCTGAACATGGCGCTGGTCGCGCCAATACCGAGCGCAAGCGTGAGTACGATAACCGCCGTGAATACCGGACTCTTTCGCAATTGCCGCAGCGCAAAACGGAGATCTTGAACCAGTCGACTCATTTCACACCTCATTCAGAGCGCAACATCACCATGGGATCGACCGAGGCGGCGCGGCGGGCGGGTACTAGAGCCAACATTCCTGTGATGAAAAGCGCCCCCGCTAAACCAACGAATACAGCCAGATCCTTGGCTGTCTGAATGCTCACGTTGGCGGCGATCAATTTCCGCGTCGCTTCAGCCAGCAGAAGGCCCGCCAGCACGCCGCCCGACAGAATTAAACTGACTCGGCGATATTTGGCCATAAGCACAGCAATCCTGGTCGCCCCCATGCCCAGGCGCACGCCGATGTCGCGCATCGAAAGCTCCGCTTCGTGACTGATCAACCCGTATAGGCCAGCGTTGGCAAGCGACGCGGCCAGGGCAGCGTATGTGCCAAAGATGCAGTTTTGCGGTCGCTCGCACACCAGCACGTCAGCAACAACCTGGGCCACAGTCAGTGGCTCGCCTAATGGGAGGCCAGGACCTAGCTCGCGGAAAATGTGGCGAATGGCGGGCACGATTGATTCCGGCTTTACCCGAGTTCGCACGACAAGCCCCATGTTAGAGATCCCATCCACTGGTCTTGGGTTGGAAGTTGATAGATCGAAAAATCCATCTCCGCCATGAGCGGCCGATAAGTGCGGAAAAGACATGGTTATCGCGTTGCCAGTCGAGATGCTCCGGATACGGTGCGGGCTGAGTATACCCCTGGGGCGAGAACGGCTGCAGATAAACAATCCGGTCGGGACGGCCGCAGGGCAGCGGTGGGATCAACATAGCGCAGATCACGCTGAACACGGCAGTGCTTACGCTGATCGCCCAAGCCAGCGTCAGCACAACGGTGGTGGTGAAACCCGGCCGTATGCGAATTTGCCGGCGGGCGCAGCGGAGGTCCTGAACCATTCCATTCATGTCACCCCTCCCTCGTACCTCAGGGCCGCCATAGGATCGATTTTGGCGGCGCCTAGAGCGGGAATGTAGTTGGCCAGAACGGCGATGCTCGCGCGAACACCTCGATGACCACCATACAGGTAACCGGATCAGTGGGGCGCACCTCGTTAAAAAAGCTCCTAATGCGGCGACGCAGCCGATTGCTACGCCGAGGATACGAGACACAGACCTTGTCCTACGATCAAAGGCGATACATCCACTCGGTGAGCCCCGGGCGCTACGCGGACTCCGATTTCGTGCGTGCGGTTAACCACTGCATACGTAATGACACCGGAAAAGTCAATTCCGGCTACAAGGCCGGCAAGAAGGTACAGATTCAAGCGTCACTGTTCATCCATCGTGCGAATGGGGGCCCGGCGAGTTCGTGGTCGTTCCCAAACTGCGGTTGTCACCCGAAACGGCAAGGGATGCAAGATAGCCGTATAGACTACGCTGAAGATCGCGGTATTGACGCCAATGGCTGTGCCAGGGTCATCACGGCAACGCCGCTATAGCCTCGGTTCCGTCCCGGTTGCCGAATTGCGAAGCGAGGATCTTGCCCTAACCTAGTCATCATTCACGCCTCACTCGTACCGCAGGGCCACCATGGGATCGACTTTGGTTGCCCGATATGTGGGAACAATGCATGCCAGCAAAGCAACCACCCAGAGCAAGGCAGTTACGCCGACAAAAGTCATTGGATCTGTAGGTTTCACATTAAAAATGAGGCTGGAAACGAGTCGGCCTAATGACAGCGCTGCCGGAATTCCAACGGCAACACCCAGCATTGTCGGCTTCATGCCTTCGATGAGAACCATGCGAATCACATCGCGGAAGGTGGCGCCCAGGGCCAACCGAATTCCAATCTCAGGGATGCGCCGTTTTACAGTGTACGAGAGCACGCTGTAGATGCCGATGGCCGTCAGGAGCATGGCGAGTGCGCCAAAAGCTCCCAGCAAGAGCATGTTCAGGCGTTGTTGAGATATGGAATTCGTCACCAGATCATCCATGGTTGCGATGTCGTGCACAGGAATTTCACGATCAACTTCGTGCACTACGTTCGAAACTGCGGAGACGACGCTGTTCGCGTTTCTCGGAGTGCGGACAACCAGAGTCATCGGGAACGAAAGCCAGATCCCCCCCAGAGGGACGGAAGCCTGGTCCAAAGGCATATAAAGCACGGCAGCAGGACGCGTCTGGTTAAGGGCATCCAGTTTCACGTCCCCTACGACTCCTACCACTGTGCGGGCTGCATCCGGGAAGAAGCTCAAGGTGAGCCGTTTGCCAACCGGGTCTTGCCCGGGCCAAAACTCGCGGGCCATGGAGTTACTAATAAGAACGCTGGCCGGGCGCCCGGCAACATCATCCTGATCAAAATCACGACCACGTAGAACCGGGATATGCATGGAGTGCATGTATCCGGGAGTAATTAAACGAACGTCGACCTCCGGCTGGTCCGACATGGCCAGCACCGGACGGCCTTCGATGGCGACCGGCTGGTGCGAACCGTTTCCGTTCAGCGGTATGTCGTCGATAACACCCGCCGATTCGACGCCCGGCAAGATTCTGACGCCCTGCAGCACCCGCTCGAAGAAGCTGACCTGCTGCTCAGGGGACGGAAACTTTCTGGAGGAAACGGAAACCGTCATGGTCAGCACGCCCTGCGAGTCAAAACCTGGATTCACCCGTTGCAGTTGATAAAAGCTTCGGATCATTAATCCAGCGCCGAACAGGAGCACTAGGGAGAGCGCAACTTCGCCGATAACGAGAACGCTGCGCGTGCTATGGCCGCTTGAATCACACAGCGTACGCTCTTTGAGTGCCTGACTGGCATTGGCTCGGCTCAGCCGCATGGCGGGCAAGAGACCGGCGCAGGCTCCGGTCAGCAAGGAAATGAGCGCGGTGAAAGCGAGCGCTCGCAGATCAAGACCGACTTCAACCTGACGCGGCAAGTCGTTCGCAAGAAATGCCATGATTAGGCGGACCCCAAGATGAGCCCAAGTCAGGCCAACGGACCCTCCGGCGAGCGCAAGAGTTACGCTCTCGGTGAGAATTTGTCGCACCACGCGAGCCGAAGAAGCGCCCAGCGCACTTCGGATGGCGATCTCTTTCTGGCGGCTGAAGGTTTTGGCGAGAGCCAAATTGGTCACATTAACACAGGCAATCAGCAACACGAAGGCTACCGCACCCATCAGCAGCAACAAGGCCGGACGTACGTCACTTACTAAGTCATCGTGCAAGGGCACGACCATGGCGCCCCATCCCTTATCGTCCTCGGGATAAAGCCGCTGAAGGCGGCTGGAGATGGTATTCATCTCCGCTTGCGCCTGCTTCAAATCGACGTCCGGCTTGAGGCGGGCAATGACGACATAGTTGTGATTGCCGCGGACGACCCGTTCTTGATCAGTCCAGCCCAGCGGCATCCAAACTTCGGCAAAATCAGGGAACTTGAACGACGCCGGCATGACGCCAGCAACCAGATAGTTTCTGCCATCAAAACTGATGTTGTGGTCGATGATTCGGTAATCCGAGCCGAAGTGATCTCGCCAGAAGCGATAACTGAGGATAACCACGTTGTTTCGGCCGGGCCGATCTTCTTCAGGGAAGAAAACGCGACCGAACATGGGCTTTACACCGAAGGTGGAGAAAAAACCGTAGGACACGGCGACAACATTCACCTGCTCGGGTCTTTGACCGCCGGTAAGTGTCAATTCCCGGCCACCATAGATGGCCATGTCCTCGAAAACATGGTTTTGGTCTTGCCAGTCTAAGTAGTTGGCCGGCGAGACTGAGAAGGTCGTTATTCCCGGAAATTCCTGAGCGGGCGGAACGTGCCATACGCGCATCAAACGATCGGGATCGCGGAATGCGAGCGGCTGCAGCAACACTCCGTTGACCACGGAGAAAATCGCGGTATTAGCGCCGATGCCGAGGGCGAGGGTAAGCATCGCCAGGGTGGTGAATCCCGGGCTCTTGGCGAACTGCCGCAGCGCGTAACGCAGATCCTGCAGCACTCCGCTCATGCATCCGTCTCCTGCATCAATTTGTGCAGGTCCTCTTCGGCAACTACTTTGCCGTCGAACAAATGGATTTCACGTTGGGCATGCTTCACGAAGCGGGGATCGTGCGTCACCATGCAGATGGTTGCGCCTTCGCGATGTAAATCCTCGAGCAGTTCCATGACGGCTTCGCCGTTGCGCGAATCCAGGTTGCCGGTGGGCTCGTCGGCAAGCAGGACGGAAGGGTGCCCCGCCAGCGCTCGTGCGACGGCAACACGCTGCTGCTGTCCACCGGAGAGCTGCGAAGGATAATGGCGGATGCGGTGTGCCATGCCGACACGCCCCAAAGATTCCATCACTCGCTTCTTACGTTCCGCCAAGGGCATCTTTTGGCGATAGGTCAAAGGCAGCTCTACGTTTTCGTAAACCGTGAGATCGCCGATCAAATTGAAACTCTGAAAGATGAAACCGACTTCCTGATTGCGAATGCGGGAGCGGGCGGCGAAAT
>JBPYDQ010000494.1:0-2856 GCA_051986135.1 Terriglobales bacterium
GGGTCTCCGAGAATGATGTCCGTGACCTCGAAATTCTGAATACCAAATCGCGGATCCTCCCGCTTGCTGATGAGGTCGACGCCGCCGGACATCGCGAAATTCCCTGTGCAAGGCCTGCGTGGCTTCGAAGTTGGTCCACACCTTCGGCTTCCTCGGCCGCTCGATGGCGGCCGCGAGTCTCACTTTCCTTGCGGCAAGCGGGGATCTAGAAACTCCGAGATTCGCTGCGCTGCCGGAGGATCCTCGTTCGCCAACACCGCGACGACGTACCCGGATTTGGGGTAGATCTTCAGGTCACCGTTCATGCCAGGCGCGCCGCCACCATGGCCCACCCATCCATTCCCATCCTTGTCGCGCTGATCCTCAAACCCGTAGGCATATTTGCCGCCCGGCCCCGCCTCCACTTTCCCCGCGATCAGTAATTCCGTCGAAGCGGCGTTCAGCAATTTGCGGGTCATCAGGGCATTGGCAAACTTGAACAGATCTCCTACCGTTGAGTAACCGCCGCCCGCCGAGGTCCCCCGATAGGGCAGCGTATCGGTGTTGGGGACCCAGCTACCGCTTTCCGATCTCAGGTATCCGATGGAACGTCCGGCGACGGTTTGATCTTCAGGCAATGATCCGGTCAGGGTCATCCCGGCTGGTTTGCAGATGTGCTCCTGAACGTAATCGTAGTAACTTTGGCCAGTCACCCTCTCGATCACGACTCCAAGCAGCACCATGCCGTAATTGCTATACCGCCACTGGCTACCGGGCTCAAACTGAGGGCCGCGCTTGCCGTAGAGTGCCACATAGTCGCTGAGCGTTCGGAGTTCCTGGCGATGCTTGTTGAATTCCGGGCCGAAGATGTCACCCGTACCGCCGGTATGCGTCAGCAACTGATGGATGGTGACCTTGGTGGCGATCTCCGGATTGGGATAATCGGTGAGGTACTTCCCGAGCGGGTCTGTAAGCTTGAGTCTGCCGGCTTCGACCAGTTGCATGATCGCCACAGCCGTAAACATCTTATTCATCGACCCAATGCGGAAACGGGTGTCGAGGGTGTTGGGAATCTTCTCTTCGCGGTCCGCCAATCCGTATGCGCCGCTGAACAGTACCTTATCGTTCTTCCCTAACAGCACCGCGCCGGCGAACCGGTCGGCGGCAACACTCTTCTCGACCTGTGCCTTAACGGCCGCGATGGCTTCGCTCTCGGTCAGGCGCGGAATGGGGAACGCTGCCGGCCGAGGAATAGCCCTGAGGCTCATCGAGAGAATATGGTGCGGTTCGGCGGGCTCCACGTTCAGCGTGAAGCGGGCGAACTGATCCGAATCGCGCTCCTGAACCAGCCCGCTGACCTGCGTGGTTGAGCCCTGCTCCAGCTTGCGGAACTCGAATCCACCCGTGCGCTCACGAAGTTCCATATCTCGGTTCAGGCCCGATGCTCGAGTTGGGAAGCTGTTCCCCAGGAACTCTCGGTACCGATCCTTATCACCGCTGTTGAAGGCCGCCAGCCAAGCGGAGAACTGGTGAAAGGAAGGCTGCGTCCGGGCCGTCCGAACTTCAGCTTCCGTCATGTCTGGGGAAGCGGGAATGTTCTCGGGCGGCGATGCCGGCTGGAGAAAAATCGAGGTGATGCGGTGTGGCTCGGCGGAATCCACCTCCACCGTCACCCGCAGGCGTTCTCCGCTCGAGCGTGTCTGCGCGATCACGACAAACCGGACATCGGTCGACTCCTCGATTCTCTGGAAATCGAGGCCGCCAAATTGATCCCGCATCTGTATGGTCTGATCGGCAAAGTCCCGGCCAGTCCCTTCGGGCATCGATTTTGCTACGAAGGCCTGAATGGTGGCTCGGTCGCCGCTGTCGAACGCAGCTAGCCATGCTTGAAGTTGCTTGGCTGCAGGTGTATCGGGAAATGTGAAATGGGCTTGCGATGCCAGTGTCTGGGCCCTGAGCCGCGATGCGCTCAGCGCGTCAAGGGACAGGAATGCCGCTATCTGAACAGCGAAGGCGGTCACCGAAAGCAACCCTGTCAACACCTGGAACTTGATTGCTGAATCGCTTCTCACACATGCCCCCCTTCTTGTAGCTGCGACGGCCACCGCAATTTGTCCGTAAGTGTACATCGCCCATATTAAGCGCGACTCAAAAACATCGAGGTTGGGCACGACGATTCTGGAGATACAGCTCCCCAACTACGCTTTAGTTGCGGCGGGCATAATGGTCATGTATTGCAACAACTCAAGCAGGCTGCGCTGTTTGGGAGTGGGACGGCCATCCAGTTTCGCGGGGGCAACCTTGGAAACCAAATGAGCAACACACATACTTCGTTTTGTAATGCCGCGGTCAATTCGTGTTTCGTAAGGACCGTGACTGACCCACTGTAAGGCCGTAATTTCAGAAAGAAGACTTCGCAAGCCGCAAGGCGCCAGATTTCGGTCCCGAACCTGACGTTCCTCTCTCCATCTCGGCTAGCAGGTCCCCAAGGTGGTCGTAGCTTCTTGAGGGGCAAACAGAAAAAAATCGAATTAGTTCCCGATGCTGCCTACACGCCCAGTTGCCAGCTCCCTTCGGCCTGAAGACGTTTCACGGCGTCGGAATGGTCCGGCCGACTTCCTCATTTCAAACTTCGCATAGCCGAATTTTTCATGCGAGAACTCACGCTGAACCCGCCAGTCCTGGCTTTCATAAAGAGCCTTGAACTTATCTTTCGCCCGGTGCACCAGCACGCGCAGGTAATTGCGGTCCACTCCGATGGCCCGGCACAGCGTGTCTTTGTCGCTTTCCTCCAACAAAACCGCCCGAAGCAGCTCGCGATCGCGCGCCGGCAGCCCCGACAGGATCTTCCGCACCCGTTCCGAGCACTGCTTGGAC
>JBPYDQ010000495.1:0-34111 GCA_051986135.1 Terriglobales bacterium
TAAGGAATCATCCACTCGTCAATATCATTTTCACCATAGTAGCTCTGCCAGTTCGACAATCCGGCTCCTGCCACCGCGGCGCGGAAACGATTGGTCTGCGTCACCGCCCACATGGTCATGAATCCGCCGTAACTCCACCCTGTGATGCCGATGCGATTGTTGTCTACCGGCATCTCAGTCACAATCTTGTCGATTCCTGCCAGAATGTCCCGAAAATCGCCAAACCCAAAATCTTTTACATTAGCCCGCGTGAACTCTTCGCCCTGGCCATAACTGCCTCGCGGATTGGGAAAAAACACGAAATATCCTTCACCGGAAAGCAAAGCGGTGTTGAAAAACGATTCGGGCCAGTAGGGAACTTCGCCCACGGCCGGTCCCCCGTGCACCGACACCACCATCGGATAAGAGTGCCGGGGATCGTAATTCATGGGATAAAGCAACCAGCCCTGCACCTGAAACCGATCGCTGGTCCAATGAATACTGCGCAGTTCGCCCCAAAACGGTTTCACCTGATCGTTGGTGTGTGTGATCTGCCGCCACGAGCCGATCGGTCCCGCCCAGATTTCCGGCGGATGGGCGTAGGACTGCCGAATGACGGCGGAATTCTTTCCATCCGCGGAGACGGAAACTGCATAAACCCCCCACTGGCCCATCGATATCACTTCCGCCCCGGTCCATAAATTATTGATTGTATGAGTAGCGATATCGAGGGTCGAAAATCCAATCTCTCCGTCGACAATTTCTCCAAACAGCAAGCGCTCCGGCCTTAGCCAGTCGAGCCAACTGGGCGACGCCTTGATGCCCTCGGTAAGCTCTTGTACGCGGCCACCATCTGCAGCTATCAGATAGATATCGCCCCCCACAGAGCCTTCGTCGCTCATGATGCCGCCGATAAAAGCAATATTCTTCCCATCCGGCGACCACCGTGGAAGGGCAATCTGCAGCGGCGGTTTATAAATCGACTTCATTTCGCCGCCGCTGGCCGATAAGGTATAAAGTTGGGCCACATACCAGTTCGCGTCTCCGGCGCCTTTCGCCGAGGTTACAACCATGCGCTTGCCATCCGGCGACCAGTCGTATTCGTAGACGTACATGTCGGACGGCGAGATCCTCTGGACCGCCCCGGTAGCGACCTCGACGGTGACTAATCGTTGCTCATAAATCTTGTTCGCGATTACCCCGCTTTCCGGCGTCATCGGCATCAGCGGTCCCGCCGGCCGCGGCGCATTTTCCGTGAGCAAAAGCGCCAGGGTTTTCCCGTCCGGAGACCATGTTGGCGCGTCCAGAAAGCCCTCGAGGTTGGTCAATTGGTGGGCCGGAGCGGCGTCGAGATCGCTGACGTACAATTCGAATTGTCCAGCTCTAGCCACATCCGATAGAAACGCCATGTGTTTGCTGTCGCGCGACCAGGCAAAATGCCCTTCTTCGTGGGGCTGCTCCTGCGATCTGGAAATTTGCCTGGGCTGCGCCCCCGGAGTAGTCGAGCTCACGAAAATTCGACTTCCCCCCGACGACCTCTGGGCCCACGCCACTTGAGTGCCGTCCGGGGAGATTGCCACCTGCTCAAAGCCGCGCACCGAGTACAACGAGTCAATCGCCGCATCCAGCGCCGGCCGGCCACTCTGCCCCAAGGCCGTAGAACAGGCCAGCGCAAGGAACACGAATGCGCGCATCCCGGCATTCCCGATCCTCATCGGGTCACTCCAAATCGAGGGCGGATCTTTGCCCCGCTTACAATAGTGTCGCGCTCGGCCGATGTGCGAAACCCCGCGGCTCGACGCATGGCCCACACGAGGAGCCGTGAATTCAGCCGCGAATCGGCTGGCGCGTCAGACTCGACGCTCTTTGCCTCTATCCATTGCTTCATTCGCAAGTTGATCAGCCTCACGGTTGTGCTCGCGCAAAGAGTGCCGAATGGAGAACCAATCCAGCATGCGGATAAGGCCTTGCGCTCGTCCGTAGAGTTCCTGCAACGCGGAGTTCTTGACTTTATACTGCCCGCGGATTTGCTTGACCAGCAATTCCGAATCGCTGATCACCTCGAGCGCCTTCGAGGGGTGAGTTACTGCGTACTCGAGCGCGGCAAGCAGCCCGCTATATTCGGCAAAATTATTCGTCTGATGGCCAAGATATCCGCTCAAAGCAGCAACCTTATTGCCGCTCTGGTCCTTGATGACAACTCCATATCCCGCAGGACCTGGATTCCCCCGCGCCCCACCATCCGTGTTGGCGACCAGGTAGTTCTGAGGTGGTTGCCGGGCGTGAGAAAACAGCCCAGCCGACGATTGGCTCTTCGGATCGCGAAGACTCATGCAGCGAGTGTACAAGATCGTGACACTTCAACGCCCTGCCGAGAGTCGCGTCGCCAGACGCGACGGGAGATTGGCCGCCAGAATACGGTCCTGTGCGGTTTTAAGGTCGTAGGGGACTCGATGGAAGGTGACGGTCTTTCTGTCGGAGTTGAATATCGCGAAAGCCGCTCGCCAGTCTCCATCCCGTGGCTGCCCCACCGAACCCGGATTAATGAGATAGTGCCTATCTTCTTCCAGCGTCCAATCCACCGCCTCCGCGCGCCCCGCGCTGGCATAGACCGGCCGCAATGCGCCCTCTTCGCCAGGATAGGAACTGAATGCCCCCTGCACGTGCGAATGCCCGAAAAATGTCAGCGGAACCAGCGCAGACAATAGCGATTCGACCGCATCGCTGGCGGTAACCAGGTATTCATCCTCGTCTATCGGCGAGCCATGCACAAATTGAGCTTGGGGCAATTCAGGAATGTGGATCGGTCCCTGCGGAAGCTGACGTAGCCACTCCAGGTTCTCCTCCGTCAGCTGATTCCGGGTCCACAGCGCGGCCATTCCCGCCAGCGGGTTGAACTCGCTCAGGTCCATAATCCCGGATGCCGCTTTGTCGTGGTTTCCCCTAACCATGTATCCGCCCAGCTGCCGCGAACGCTCGATTGCCTCGTTTGGATTTGCTCCATATCCCACGATATCGCCCAGGTTGACAACCGTGTCATACGCTGGTGCCGCCAGCAGGCATGCCTGTAGCGCTTCAATGTTGCTATGGATGTCGCTGAGTATGAGTACTCGCACCGATTCCTCGACGGCTTGCCGATTATAGCCTGCCGTCCAGGCGGGAACGTAACACCTGAAGCAGGGGGGAAGAAGACACCTACACCTACGCGGACTCGGCAAGGGCAGGCCGATTGCCAGTGTCGGCCTGTTTCCAGGGGAAGTCCAGAGCCATTAAGCCCTCAAAGTTTTTGATGCCGGGAGCGGCTGGGTGTCAAGCAACGAGATCGACCATCTCAAGATCGCCATTCTGAGCTCGAGAACGAGGAGCTGTCCAGCGTGATCGTCGAGCCGACTCACAGGCTCGAAGCCGGCCGGAAAGTCACAACCACTGGCGCAATTTCGTCCAGCGGCGGCGCTGCGCCCAGGCATGACCGGCCTGCACCTCGAGTATGTCCGCTTACTCAGAGCATGTCTTCGAAGCTGTCTCCCCAGAACTTGGAATACTCGCGTCGCACGCCGCTTGATCTGGTGTGAAGAGGCCACTCTACGTTGAAAAGTTGGACATATCGACTTCTCTCAATCAGGTCTGCCGGTACACTGTGCTGGGCGGTTGCCGAGTGTGTTTCGGGAACATCAGAGATGGAAGGTATCGAGGTGAGGAAGGACGTCGCAACCGGCGGGTAGGTGGTCATGCCTTAAAATAAAAGCCGAGGACTCGTTGGCAAACGGAATAAAGTCGATCTCTGGTGGGATCCCTCTGCTTAGGGCGGTTTCATGGATGTGACCTGGGTAACCGGCCGAATCGGAGTCGGTGGCGGTATTTGGAACGCCAAGAACATGATGGAGGTGGCCCGCGCCGGGGTTACCCATATCATTAATATGCAATTCGAATTCGATGATACCCCGCTGGCCGAGACGCACGGCATCGAGGTGCTGTGGAATCGAGTGGATGACGACTTCAAGCCCAAGCCGCCGGAAATTTTTCAGCGCGGCGTTGAGTTCGCCCTGGCAGCCCTGGACCAACCCGGAACCAAGTTGTTCATCCATTGCGCTGCCGGCGTGCATCGCGCTCCGATGATGGCGCTCGCGTTGCTCTGCTCTCTCAGCTGGAACCTGCCGGAAGCCATGAGTCTTATTCAGGCCAGGCGCCCGGTCGTGGATTTCCCGGATGTTTATGTTAAAAGCGTGGAACGTTTCCTCGCAGACTGCGCGCGGGTGGAACAGTAGGCTGGTTGCAGAACCTTGGCGACGGGCTTCGATTCGGACGAGGCCGGAACTATCGCTGGGGTAGCTGAGGGAGTGCCGCTTCTCAGATTAGCCGATCTCTTCGCTCCAATTCTCGAGCGCCTTCTTGACCAGGGCCATAAACTGATCGGCGATGGCACCGTCGATGACGCGGTGGTCGTATCCAAGGGTGAGATGAACCAGCGATCGGATGGCGATCGAATCGGTGCCATCCTTGTCGGTGACGACCACCGGCGCCTTAGCGATTCCGCCCACGCCGAGGATGGCCACGTTCGGCTGGTTGATGATAGGAAGTCCGAACACCGCACCAAAAGTTCCGGGATTGGTTACGGTGAACGTCGAGCCCTGGACCTCGTCGGGAACCAGCTTTTTGCCGCGGGCGCGCTCCCCCAAGTCGGTAATCCCGCGCTGCAGCCCAAGGAAATTTTTCTCTTCGGCATTTTTCAGGACGGGAACAATCAAACCCCAGTCCAGCGCGACCGCGATGCCAACGTTTACATGCTGATGGTAGTGGATGCTGTCATTCTCGACGGACGCATTGATGATGGGGAATTGCTGCAGACCGATAATCGCGGCGCGCACAAAGAACGGCATAAACGTCAGTTTGGCTCCATAGCGCTCTTCGAAGCTTCCCTTCAGCTTGTTGCGCAGGTTCACGATGCGCGTCATGTCCACCTCGAACAGGTTGTGGACGTGGGCGCTGGTGCGGCGCGACTCGATCATGCGCTGGGCTATGATCTTGCGCATTTGCGACATGGCTGCGACTTCGCCCGGCACGGCGGCCGGCGCGGCCGGAACCGCAACTCGAGGGGCAGGTGCGCTCACCATGGGCGCGGTCGAACCGGCAATCGAAGCGGGCTGTCGAGGTTCCTTCTCCAGGTAGGCCAGAATGTCTTGCTTGGTAATCCTTCCGCCGAGCCCGGTGCCCTGGACAGCGGAAAGATCCACGTTGTTCTCACGAGCGATCCGCCGCACGAGCGGTGAAGAGCGGACGTGATCTTCTTCTGCCTGGGGAAATTCGATCACTTCTTTAGGCTGAGCAACGGTTCGAGGCGGAGCCGGCGCCACCATCGGGGCGGCTTTGGGTTCCGCCGGAGCGCTGGCCGGAGCCGCCGGGGCAGCTACAGGCACCGCTTGCTGAGTCGGTTTCACGGGCGCAGGGGCTGCGGCCCCACCGTCGGCAGAAATGCTGGCCACCACGGTATTGACCTCGACGGTCGTCCCTTCCGGAACCTTGATTTCCTCGAGGACGCCGGAGGACGGAGCGGGAATCTCGGCATCCACCTTGTCCGTGGAAATTTCAAACAGCGGTTCGTCGCGCTGGACCTTGTCCCCGGGCTTCTTCAACCATTTGGTAATGGTCCCTTCAAATATCGACTCCCCCATCTGGGGCATCACCACGTCAGCCATAGATTCCTTCCGCTCAGGTAAGAATTTCGCGCGTCCCCACACCTACATTATAGCCGTGGCTCAATACCTGGCGCGCCGGCAGAAGCGTTCGAAGGCGTAGGAAGCGCTCTCGGCCTTTTGCCGTTATGGCCATTCAGGATCGACGAGGAACCGAAATAGCGTTTGGTGGAACCCTAAGTACCCCTTCACTCATACGCGAGCGCATCAATGGGATCCTTCTGCGCGGCTTTGTATGCCGGATAAAGCGCTCCCGCCACTGCTCCCAGAATCGCGATGATGGTGGCCCGCAGGATCCAGCCTCCGGTCAGGTTAACGCGCAGCAAGGGGAGCCGGTCGAGGATCGCCTCGCGCGCCACGAGGCTGATCAGAACCCCGCAGATAATTCCCCCGACGGCCAACAGCACAGTCTCTCGCAGGACTAGGTTCACGATGTAAAGCTTGGAGGCTCCCATCGACTTCAAAATTCCAATTTCACGGGTGCGCTCCATCACCGCAGCGTACATCGCCTGGAAGATGACGATGAATCCGATGATCACGGCAATGGCGATCACCACCCTGATAAAGCTCGACAAGCCCGGATAGTTCGAGGGCGTCATCATCGACAGATAATAGGCCATGGAAGTGGCCACGTACCTTGCCATGCCGGGAACACGCTTGATCTCGTCCGCAACTGCTTCGGCGTTTCTGGGATCGTCCAGCTTCAAATAAAAAATCGACGCCTTTCCCTGTGCCCCAATCAGATCCTGAAGAGCGCTGAGCTGCAGGAACTTTCGTGCGCCCTTACCCTGTTCCACAATTCCTCGAACCCGGAAGTTGTGATTGAGTATCTCGATCTCGTCGCCGACCTTAACGTGTTGCGATCTGGCGAACAGTTCATCGACCAGAACGTCGTATGGACCTTGAAAGGGTCCACCCGAGATGAAGCGGAAAGGCCGCAGCGCTTGGTAGGTGTTCAGGTCGATGCCGGCGATAACCTCCAGCGCTCCTGCCGTGGATACGGTAGTGATGACGGGCGCAACGACCGCTACATGCGGGAGCTTTTTCAAAATGTCGCCTACCTTCACCGACATCGGTGCTCCGGTCAAGCCGACGATGAATGAAGATCCCGGCGGCATGACAATCACATCGGCCCCAATCCCTGCTTGACGCTCTTTGCTGTCGTTCAAGATGCCTAGCGACAGGCCAACAATGAGCAGAATCAACGTCACTTCGAGTGCGACTGCCAGGATCGAAATCAGGGAACGCACTGGACGGTGGACCAGATTGGCGACGATCATTCGGTTCATCATGCTCTAGTTGGAGCCTCTGGCCGTCCGCGCGAACTACGGCTTCTCAGAATCTCTGCCATCCGACGCACGGGTTTGATTGGCCTCGTCCAGATTGATGAGCTCCGCTCCCGGCGGACGGCTCAGCGCGAACTGCTCGCTCGTGAGCGACTGGTTCAGCTGCAGCTTGATGATGTTCAGGACGATGCTGTATTCCTCGACCGGCCTCCAGATCTCGATACGATCAGGAAAGTTAGTGCCCTGGTAATTCTCAAAATCATCGTAGTGCGCATCGGTGACTAAAGCTCCGTTCTCATCGAAGATGCGTTGCCGATGAGGCAACAGATCACTGCGGCTGAAGGTGATCTTGCGCGAGAGGAACCAGTTCTGCTGTCCTTTTCGGATTACGTCGATCACATAGTCCGGCTGCAGAGTCTCGGCGTTCTTGCCCACCTTCACCGGCTCAAAGTCACTTTCGAGCACAGCGATTTCGCTCTGCCCATCGATATGGTGAAGCAGCAGTGCGTCGAAGATGTGCTGGGGGCGAACATTTTCCAGCGCATTCGCCGACACGTGCGTGATTTGATTGTGACCGGTGATGAACTTATTTTTAGGCGGGATCCAGAGTTTGAATTGATCGCCGTCGCTGACCATGTCAAATGCGCGATTACGCACCACCGGCATTAGTCCAATCATGCGCAACATGGCCGGCTTGCGGGCCAGAACATAGCCCCGGATTTCCTGATAGTCGGTGACTTTCCCGCGCTTGGCCCCCCCCACGGTGGTGTCGATGTCAACCGTCGCCTGCAGGCTCTTAATATTCTCCGCCTGGGAATTGATGTAATCGATCAGTTGCTTCTGGGTCGCGTTCCTCAGCTTAGCCGTCGCTTGCGGCGGGACTTTATGGGAGCGAAACAGGCATCCGGTCGAGGAAAACATCACCAAGAGAGCGACGACGAGGCGGTTTCGGTACAAGCGGCTCATTAGCGCGTTTAGATGAGTATATCCAAGCCTTCGTTTCATCAGCTTGCGGGGAACGTCAAGTGGACCACTTCAAGTCCTCAGTTCGACCACGGTCGCTCCGGCTCCGCCTTCATTCTGAGCAGGTTCCGAGACTGAGGCCACGTGCGGGTGCTTCTCGAGGTACTGCCGCAGCGCCTTGCGCAGAATGCCCAGGCCGCTGCCATGCACCACCCGGACTCGCGGTAATCCTGCCAGGAATGCCCGGTCCACGAACCTCTCCACTTCCCGGGTGGCATCATCCACGGTGCGGCCGATGACATTGATCTCCGACGGTGTATTCGAATCATTCGCCTCTGCCTGCAACCAGACTCGAATGCCGCGAGCGCGTGCCGCTTGAACCGGGGAAGCGGAGCCGCGGACCAGAATCTCAGCAATATCCTGGCGGGCGATCTTCATCTTCATGGCGCCCATTTCGACTTCGAAATGGTCGTCGTCCAGACGACGTTTCACGCTGGCGGGACGGCCCATGGACTTCAGCTTGATGGTGTCGCCCTCCGACACATCTTTAATGAGTTCGGGCTGTGCGTTAGGATCGCCGCGATCAGCGCCGGTCGAGTGCGCGACCACCGCCTGATCGAATTGTTCGCGGAACTCGCGGCGCAGACGGGTAATGCGGCGCTCGGCCTCCTTCGCGAGTTTCTGGGCTGCTGCCCGGTCCTGAACCGCTTCGACCGCTTCGCGCGCACGGTACTCAAAATCCTTAAACAAGCTTTCCAGCTTCTTCTCCATCTCGCGCACTTTTTCTTTCCGCTCGCGCCGACCCTCGGCTGCAAGTCGCGATCGTTCACGATCGAGTTCGCGCTCCCGCTCCTGGAATTTCATTCGCTCCGCTTCAGTTGCCCGCAATTCCTGAGTTAAACGATCGAGGAATTCACCCACATCCCGTGCTTGGCTGCTCAATCGCCCGCGAGCCGAGGCGATGATGGCCTGATTCAGACCCAGTCGCTCGGCAACGTTGATTCCGGCGGACACTCCTGGAATACCCACTTTCAGCACATAGGTAGGCTGAAGCGTGGTTTCGTCGAATCCGACCGCAGCGTTAAGCACCGAGGGCGTATTGGCGCCATACACTTTTAGTGAAGTGTGATGAGTGGAAATCAGGGTCATCGAGCCGATTTGGCGGAAGTGCTCGGCGATGGCCACGGCAAGTGCGGCCCCTTCTTCGGGATCGGTTGCCGAACCCAATTCATCCAGCACCACCAGGGAGTCGGCGGTCGCAATGCGTGAGATAGCGTCAATGTTGGTGACATGCGCGGAGAAGGTCGAGAGATTCTGTTCGATCGACTGATAGTCCCCGATATCGGCAAGCACCGCGTCAAAGACCGGAAATTCCGCACGGTCCGCCGGTAGCGGCAGTCCGGACTGTGCCATCAGTGCCAGCAGACCTACGGTTTTCAAGGCTACGGTTTTGCCGCCGGTGTTGGGACCTGTAATGATGAGCTCACGCCGTTCGCCTTCGAGTTCAACGCTGATCGGAACCACGCTTCGACCCCTTGCCTTGAGATTGCGTTCGAGCAGGGGATGGCGAGCTTTGTCGAGGATTAACTTCCTGTCCGCCGAGAGACGTTCGCCGTCCTCCTGCCCGGCGCCAGTGGTCACCGCTGGGACGCACCGGTAATCCTCGGCGAATCGCGCTTTAGCGAATTGCAGCTCCAATTCCGCCAGAATCTCTGTCGCGATCAGAATCTCCTCTGCGTGCTCGCCAATGTGGCGCGTCATCTCCAAAAGAATGCGGTGAATCTCCGTCTGTTCTTCATCGAGCAGCCTTACCAGTTCGTTGTTCTGCTCGATCGTTTCCAGGGGCTCGATGAAAACGGTTTGCCCGCTGGAACTGGCGCCGTGCACCACGCCCTGCACCCGGCGCCTCTGTTCGGTCTTGATGGGAATCACGAAGCGCTCGCCCCGGATGGTGACGACCTCATCCTGAGCCGTACCGCCTACCGCCAGGCGGTGCAGGTAGCTCTCGAGCGAATCCCGAATCAGCCGGCGTTGTTTCTCAACCTCACGGCGGATGCGGGCTAGTTCAGGCGCGGCGCGGTCATCCAGCGTGCCATCGGGCAGGATCTTGTTGCGGAAAGAGCGCAGGAAATGGGTGAAGTCAACAAGTCTGGCAGATAGCGTTCGAACCGCTTGCCAGTCACCGGACATGGCCGCGGGAGGTTTTAGCGCGATCTCCCGCCACTCGGCCGCGCGATCGACTACTAACACGACATCGCGAATTTCCGCTGGCTCCAACGCCGAGCCTTGGATGCGAGCTTTTTCAATCGACTTCCGAATCTCCAGCAGCCCGGAAAACTCAAAGCGGCCGCCGGCGCGGCGAAATTCGCGAATTTCTGTCGTAAGCTGTTGTTGATTTTCAATCCATGATCGGTCCGCCGATGGCTCCAGCTGGGCGAGGCGAGCACGCCCCAGCGGCGAGACAGCATAGGTTCCAACCAGGTCGCGCAGAGCGAGGAATTCGAAAACCCGGGAGCTGGTGTGGACGAGCGGCTGGGATGGCATCAAAACCATGTTACAAGAACGATCAGCGCGCGGGCACCGTGTATCAGGCCCAAGCCTCCGAGAAGGCACCTGTCGGCCCGACCAGCACAGGCTTGTAGCTCTCGCCGGGAGAAATGGCGGAAAACGCACTTTCGCGGGTGTGCTTTGTTAAAATTCTCACAGCAGAAGCTCATTTGCCCTGGAGAATTATGGCCTTCCCCGTCACCCGCCTGCGTCGCATGCGCCGCACCGAGCTGCTGCGCTCCATGGTGCGAGAGATCCATCTCACCCCGGAGTCGTTCGTCTACCCCATGTTTGTTTGTCCCGGCGACCAAGTGCGCCGGGAAGTCCGCTCGATGCCCGGCGTCTTCCATCTCTCTGTCGACCAAGCGGTCGAAGAGGCTCGCGAAGTCCATTCCCTGGGCGTTCCCTCGGTCATCTTATTTGGTCTACCTCCGCAAAAGGACGAGGTGGCAAGCGGAGCCTGGGCCGACGATGGCATAGTCCAGCAGGCATCGCGAGCCATTAAGAGCGAAGTTCAGGATCTGGTCCTAATCGGAGACGTTTGCCTGTGCGAATACATGTCGCACGGGCATTGCGGAATCGTAGGCTCCACTCGGGAGCGGAAATCGTTAGGGGCTGCAGCAGTGAAGACCTTGAGCCGAATTACTGCGCGAAGCGCCGCCAACAAGATGGCCGCGATCGAAAAAGCACCCTCGCTCTCTGCCCAGGTCCAGCCAGAATACGAAATCGTGAACGACGCCACGCTCGATTTGCTGGCCCGCACCTCGGTTTCCCTGACCCGCGCGGGCGTCGACATCATAGCCCCCTCCGACATGATGGACGGCCGGGTGGGCGCCATTCGCAGGGCGCTCGACGAGGCCGGATTCGTAAATACTCCGATCCTTTCCTACGCTGCGAAGTTCGCTTCGAGTTTCTACGGCCCGTTCCGCGAAGCGGCTGATTCGACGCCTCAGTTCGGGGACCGGCGCTCCTACCAGATGGACCCTGCCAACCTGCGCGAAGCCATGCGGGAGATCGAACTGGATCTGGAAGAAGGCGCTGACGTGATCATGGTCAAACCGGCGCTTCCTTATTTGGACGTGATTCGGGCGGCGCGCCAGCGCTTCGACGCTCCCCTGGCCGCCTATCAGGTTTCAGGCGAGTATGCGATGATCGAAGCCGCGGCACGTAATGGCTGGATTGATCGTGAGCGCGTGATGATGGAATCGCTGGTTTCCATCCGCCGGGCAGGAGCTCAGATCATCGTAACCTATTTCGCAAAGGATGCCGCTCGCCTCGTGGCGTAACCAGACGAGAGATTCGCGCGGATCGACCGGTCGGGATCCGTGGCACCGGCGGGTCTTGGCTCCGGCCCAGCAGGCCAATTTAGCCAAGCGGTAAAGACTCTAGGGAGCTGGGGCGGCATACTCTCCTGCCTCCAGGTTTCCCTATCCAGTCGAGCTGTCGTAGAATCCGTGAATGGTCGTCCCATCGTGATCTCTGCTGTTTACCTCGGCTGTCTCGATTACGGAGCCGCTCTTCGCCTGCAACAGAATTTGGTTGAGGCTCGAAAGACGGGTACGATCGGCGATGTCTTGCTGTTCGTCGAGCACCCTCCAGTGATCACGCTAGGCCGGAATGCCAGGAAGGAGAACGTGTTGCTGTCGTCCGACGAACTCGAACACAAGGGCGTCGAGGTGTTTGAGTCGGACCGCGGAGGGGATGTGACGTTTCACGGTCCGGGGCAGTTGGTGGCATATCCTATCTTCCACCTCGACGGATTCCGCTCTAAGCAAGGCGTGCGGAAAAGCTTAGGAGCGATCGAGTTTGTCCGACATCTGGAAAAGGTCGTGATCCGGACTTGCGCGCTTTTCGACATCTCTGCCGAGCCCGTGCCGGGTTTGACGGGAGTGTGGACAAGAGAGCAGGAAGACAAACCGCAGGCTAAGTTAGCGGCCATCGGAGTGCACATTTCGCGCGGCGTCACTTCTCACGGGTTTGCCCTGAATGTGAACACCGATCTGGATTACTTCAACCTGATTGTTCCCTGCGGTATCACCTCGAAGCCGGTTACGTCGATGGAAAAGGAATCGGGAGGAAAGCTAGATTTTCAACAAGTCATGGTGGCAGCCGGCCGCAGTTTTGCGGAGGTCTTCGAAACCACGGTAGAGTTTGCCGACAGTCTCGGTGAGTTGGGCCGCAGGCTAGGGGTGCCGGTGCGGCCGCCGGCTGAGTTCAAACGTCTTCACCAGGAAGAAGAATCTTACTGGGCCTGAACTGAGTCTTTCACGGATGGCAAGCAAGAAAAAGACAAGTGTCTCCTCCAATGGCCGCAAGGCCCGAGTTCCCCAGCCGGCGGCCAGTTCCCAGCGTTGCTATAACATTCAGGATTACCGGCTGGAAAAGCCGTGCTTCACCGTCAAACAAGTCCGCGACGGAGATCGGGTCCGCTATGAGTGTGAGGGCGATCTGAGTGCTTCGGTCCCGCCTCTGCGCGACTCGAAATACCTAAGCCAGAAACAACTCCTCGAAATCTATCGCTGGATGCTGCTCAATCGCCAGATGGAGCGGGCGCTGGAGAATTTGTACAAGCAGGGGAAAGTGGTGGGCGGCGTTTACTTCGGCCTCGGCCAGGAGGCCTGCTCCTGCGCCTCGGCCTATGCGCTAGGTGAGGACGACTGGCTGGGTCCGATGATCCGCAATCAAGGTTCGCTCCTGGTGCGCGGTTTCCCGGCTCGCGACATCATGATGCAGTACATGGCCAAAGCCGATTCCCCTACTCGGGGCCGCGATGCGTCTTCTCACTTTGGCGATCTTTACCGGAGGAATGTAGTAGCGCCCATCTCCACTCTCGGTGACCTGATCCCAGTGCTGTCGGGCGTGGCCCTCGGCGCCCGCCTGCAAGGTCGCCGTATCGCGGCCATGACTTATGTGGGTGACGGTGGCCAATCAACCGGCGTGACTTATGAAGGCATCAACTTTGCCGCGGTCGAGAGCCTGGGGCTGGTGTTGTTTGTAGAAAACAATCTGTGGGCATACTCCACACCCGCCGACATGCAATTTCGCGTAAAAGACCTGGCGGAACGTGCGATTGCCTATGGCATTCGGGGAGTGATCGTCGACGGTACCGACGCTTGCCAGGTTTACGATGCCGCTCATGAGGCCTGCGAGCGCGCCCGCCGCGGCCAAGGGCCTACCCTGATTGAAGCCAAAATGATGCGCATGAAGGGACACGCAATTCACGATGCTGCCGAGTACGTTCCCAAAGGGCTGTTTGAGTACTGGCGGAAGCGCGATCCGGTCTCACGGCTCGAGAAGCATCTGGTGGACAAGAATTGGCTCACCAGGGAGCAAAATGAGCGGTTGATCGCGGATGTAGAGCGTGAGCTGGAAGCGGATCGCGAATTCGCCGTGGCCGCGCCCATGCCGCAACCGGAGAGTGCAGCCGGCGGCGTTTATTGCGAAAGTGGCTGTCACGAAGTCAAACCGAAGTACGGGATCGAAAAAGCAGAGGTAAGGGAAACTCGAAAGCGACGAGAAGAGGCGGCCCGTCTGAAGTAGGACATCATGCCCCAACTTACTTATCTGGAAGCCATCCGGCAGGGAATCTGGGGAGAAATGGAGCGCGATCCGAGTGTCTTCTGCCTTGGCGAAGACATCGGTATCTATGGGGGTGCGTTCAAAGTAACCGATGGCTTCATCGATCGCTTCGGTCGTGAGCGCGTGATCGATACACCCATTGCCGAGTCGGCGATCGTCGGTGCGGCATTCGGCGCTTCGCTTACAGGGTTGCGTCCGGTGGCGGAATTTCAGTTCATGGATTTCATCGGCTGCGCTTTCAACCAGATCGTGAACATGGTGGCGAAGGCGCATTACCGCTGGGGGGCACCAGCTCCGCTGGTGATTCGTGGCCCGAGCGGCGGCAACGTGCATGGCGGTCCGTTTCATTCACAGAACCCTGAAATGTGGTTTGTGCATGCCCCGGGGCTGAAAGTGGTGTGCCCGGCAAGCGCTTATGACGCCAAGGGGCTGATCACCGCGTCGATTCGCGACAACAATCCCGTCATCTTCTTTGAGCACAAATATCTTTATCGCCGGATCAGAGAAGAGGTCCCGGCGGATGACTATGTCGTGCCACTGGGGAAGGCACGGCTAGCGCGCGCGGGACGGGATCTCAGCATTATTACTTATGCCGCCATGGTGTATGTGGCGCTTGAGGCAGCCGAGATCCTGGCCAAGGAAGGGATTGAAATCGAGGTCCTCGATTTGCGTACGCTCGCGCCCTTGGACCGGCAGGCGATCGCCGCCACGGTCGGGAAGACAAATAAGGTCATTCTTCTGCATGAAGACGTGAAGACGGGCGGTATTGGCGGCGAGATTAGCGCCGTTATTAATGAGCTGGCATTCGACGATCTGGACGGACCGATCGTCCGCATCGCGGCTCAGGATTCGCCGGTGCCATTTTCACCGCCGCAGGAGGAGTACTTCCTGCCTAAAGTTAGCGATGTAGTCAGGGAAGCACGGCGACTGAAGGCTTATTAGCTGGGAGACTTTTTGATCCGGTTTAGCAAATTGGCGGTGGAGGACCTATGCGCAATTTCATCCTGGGAGTGATCTTCACGGTTCTACTAATTGCGGTGGGAGGGTTGGCGTACCTGCTGCTTGGATTTGCGCCCACCAATGCCGATGCGCAACCATCCCGCATGGAATCGTGGGTAGCCTCGGGAGCCATGGACACGTCCATGGAGAAACACGCTCCTCGCCTGAATAACCCGGTGCCGGCAACCGACAGCAATCTTATTGACGGTATGAAGATCTATACGATGAATTGCGCCACCTGCCACGGCGCGCTGGATAAAAAGCCAAGCCCACTACAGAATTCCTTGTATCCACCGCCGCCCCAGGTAGTACTGGACCCTCTGGACGATCCGGAATGGCATATTTTCTATGCCATTCGAACCGGGGTGCGTTACACAGGTATGCCGGCTTGGGGGAAAACCCTGAGCGAACAGGATATGTGGAAGGTCACCGGCTTTTTGTCGCGCATCGAGAAACTCCCGCCGGGAGCCAAGGAATACTGGCAGAAGACCTTTGGGGTATCGCCCGAACCCGCCCGAGGAGAGTCCGGCGAGCATTCTCATCAGCACGACTAGGCGGCCAAGTCGTTAGCTTCATTGACAATTTCGCGGTGCCTACGGTATCTTTAAACCGTTGGTAGTCCTGCGGTTGCCCGCCTGAATGCCCTGCGCTTTCCAGCGCCTGTAGGGTTGCTCAGCGGTCTTCTTGGCGTTTTTCTATTTCTGGGAGATTTCGAATGTCAACCTATTTCCCCAAACAGGGGGAAATTGCGCGCAAGTGGTACGTGGTGGATGCCTCGGGGCAGGCTCTGGGCCGCCTCTCTTCCCGTGTGGCCCGTATTTTAATGGGAAAGGAGAACCCGAAATATACGCCGTTTCTGGACACGGGCGACCATGTCATCGTGATTAATGCCGATAAGGTGAAGCTGACCGGCATGAAGTCAGAGGGCAAGGTTTATCAGCACTACACCGGCTATCCCGGCGGTCTGCGCACGGAACCCTATGTCAAGCGGATGAGCCGGAGGCCTGAGCTGGTAGTCGAAGAAGCCGTGAAGCGGATGCTACCCAAGAACAAGCTGGGCCGCCAGATGATCAGCAAGCTGAAAGTTTATCGCGGTGGTAAGCATCCCCATCAGGCCCAAAAACCGGAAGGTTTGGCGCTGGCGAAGTAGTTTCGGGATGGGTGGATCATGCGCCGCGAAGAGGAAGTGAGAATTCAGGGAAAGGGTAACGCAGCCCGAGCTCCGATTTCGAGCGCGGGGCGGAGGCTAGAAGCGAAAACATGGCTGATTTAGTTCAGTATTACGGTACGGGACGCCGCAAGTCGAGCGTCGCGCGCGTGTTTCTGCGGCCGGGAGGGGGCGATTTCAAGGTCAATGGCCGTCCTTTTGAACAGTATTTCGTGACCGCTGCCCAACGCAGCATGGCGAAGCAGCCGCTGGCCAGCGCGGAAGCAGCCAGCAATTTCAACGTGGTCGCGAATGTTTCCGGCGGGGGCGTGAATGGTCAGGCGGGAGCCTTGAAGCTTGGCATCGCCCGAGCGCTGATGGAGTTTAACGTCGAGCTGCGCAAGAAATTGAAGGCGGAAGGGCTGATTTCGCGTGACTCGCGTAAGAAGGAGCGCAAGAAGTACGGCCAGAAGGGTGCAAGGAAGAGATTCCAGTACAGCAAGAGATAAGGTTCCAGAGTTTCGAAATTTAAGGTTTCCAAGTCAACACTGGTCGGAGCCTTGAAACAGCTTGTCCTTGAAACTCTGCGAGTTTTTAGGGGTAAACTTCTTCCCGTCATTTCGTTCGAGACGGGGCGGACGGGAATGGAAATCCGGAATCGAGTTTAGAGCCGGATGCAATCCAAATAGGAGGTTGTTTGGCCAACATCACCATGAAGGAGTTGCTCGAGGCGGGTGTTCACTTCGGGCATCAGACGAAGCGCTGGAATCCCAAGATGAAGGAATACATCTTCGGGGAGCGCAACGGGATTTACATCATCGATTTGCAGAAGACGCTCAAGATGTTCAAGGAAGCGTCGAAGTTCGTGACCGATCTGGCCGCGGGAGGAAAGACGGTTCTTTTCGTGGGTACCAAGCGGCAGGCACAGGATGCGGTCGCGGAAGAAGCGCAGCGTTGCGGAATGTTCTACGTCAACCAGCGTTGGCTGGGCGGGCTCCTGACCAACTGGGTCACGGTGCAGAAATCCGTGAAGCGGCTCAAAGAGCTCGATGAGATGGCCACCGATGGCCGTTATGATCTGCTTCCCAAGAAAGAAGTCATCAAGCTGGAGCGCGAGCGCAAACATCTACAGGCTAACCTCGCCGGAATTAAAGAACTGACCCGGCTGCCCGATGCGATCTTCGTGATTGATTCCAATAAAGAACAGATTGCGGTGCGCGAAGCCCGCAAGCTCGGCATTCCGGTGGTCGCCGTTGTCGACACAAATTGCGACCCGAGCGAAGTGGATTATGTGATTCCGGGCAACGACGACGCGCTGCGGGCGATTCGTTTGTTTGCTTCCAAGATTGCCGATTCGGCGGTCGAGGGTGTACAGCTCGCCAAGGATGTCGAAACGCAGGAGCTGGCGACGGCGGCGGGCATGGCGAACCAGGCCGAAGCTGCCTCGACCGAAGCTGCGGTCGAAGCCGGTGCCGAGGGTTCCCCCGGCGAGGAGGGAGCCGGCGAAACCGAGGACATCAGCATGGAAGACGTGCTGGGCACCGGAACGCGCAAGCAGCCGGCCAAGGAAGAGCGGGAAGAACGCGAAGTCAGCCACGTCGAGAGCCAGTTCTAAAGATTGTCGCCAGCTTCCGATATAAGCCTCGGACAAACTGGGGCGGCGGAGCCGAGAATTTAAGCCAGGGCGCAAGCCCTGCGACGAGGGGGAAGCAGGATACAGCCCCGTAGGGGCGGCAGCATCTGGACCCGCGCGGGTAGTCTGGCGCGGGTCGAGTTTTGTAGAGCAGTTTCAGACCTCGAAGCCTGAAACTCGGAATTTATAGGAAGAATCTAAATTGTAATGAGCGCAACTACCGTGAATATTTCCGCAACTCAAGTGAAAGATCTCCGCGATCGAACCGGGGCGCCCATGATGGATTGCAAGCAAGCGCTCACCGAAGCCAAGGGCGACGTGGAGCAGGCGATCGTCATTTTGCGCAAGCGCGGGGCCGCCATCGCCCAGAAGAAGGCTATGCGTGTGACCAGTGAGGGTTCGGTTGCCAGCTACATCCATGCCGGAGGCAAAATAGGCGTCCTGGTGGAAGTGAATTGCGAGAGCGACTTCGTGGCGCGTACCGAAGACTTTAAGGCGCTGGTGCACGACGTCGCCATGCACATCGCGGCATCGGATCCGAAGTTCATTCGCAAAGAAGACGTTACTCCCGATGCCTATGCCCGCGAGAAAGACATTTATCTCGCTCAGGCCAAGGCTAGCGGGAAACCTGATCACATAGCCGAGAAAATGGTCGAGGGGAAAATGAGCAAGTTTTATGAAGAGGTCTGCCTGTACGAGCAGCCCTTTATCAAGGACCAGACGGTCTCCATCTCGCAGCTCATTGCGACCACCATTGGCAAGCTGGGCGAGAATATCAGCGTGCGCCGCTTTGCCCGGTTCAAGGTGGGCGATCAGGGCGAGACCATCGCGGTCAGCAAGCCGGAACAAAAAGCTGACTGAAAAAGGGGCGCCGAGGAGCCCTTTTTAAGGTTTCGAGATTTCGGAATTTCAAGTTATCAAAGTCCACCAGCCGTGGCTTGGTTTTGACGCGCGCAAGCAACTTTGAGACCTTGAAACATGGCAGCCAGGAGACTTTGATGCCTACGGCCATCTTCAAACGCGTCCTGCTCAAGCTTTCTGGCGAAGCGCTCGCGGCCAGCCAGGGATTTGGGGTGGATACAGCCCGCATTCACGAGGTCGCGGCGGAACTGGCGGACGTACATTCGCTGGCCGTGCAGATCGCGATTGTCGTCGGTGGCGGCAACTTCTTTCGCGGGGTAGCCGATCAGGCGAAGGATATGGATCGGGTCTCGGCCGACCATATGGGCATGCTGGCCACGGTCATCAACGCGCTCGCACTGCAGGATGCGCTGGAGAAGCAGGGAGTATATACGCGCGTGCAGTCGGCCATCGAAATGAATCAAGTGGCCGAGCCGTTTATTCGCCGGCGCGCTATCCGACATCTGGAAAAGAACCGCGTCGTGATTTTCGCGGGAGGGACCGGCAATCCCTACTTCTCGACCGATACGGCGGCATCCCTGCGGGCGATGGAAATCAAAGCCGATGCCATCCTGAAAGCCACTAAAGTAGATGGGATCTACGACGCCGATCCCCTGCTCGTCAAGGACGCGAAGAAATTCAACGAGATCAGCTACATGGACGTCCTGAAAAAAGGCCTCAAGGTGATGGACTCGACGGCAATTTCTCTCTGCAAAGACAACAACCTGCCCATCATCGTTTTCAACTTGAACCAGCGCGGCAATATCAGGAAAGTCGTTACCGGAGAAAAAATTGGTTCGCTGGTCAGCGCAGGCGTTTGAATCAACCGGGTTTCCCCAGTTCTAAGCTTTTAGGTCGAACCTTTCAGTGGTCCCGGCGTGACATTGAAATCTTGGAATTGGGAAACCTCGGGCATTTATAATCGAGCGTTTTTATCCTGATTTCATCTGGAGCTGACATGGCTCAACCCACGATGGCAGCAGTAGCAGGTCTGAAAGAGACGTACGTGCAATTGAAGACTCGTATGGAACGGGCGGTCGACGACTTCCGCAAGGCGCTGGCGGCAACACGCACCGGCCGCGCTAACGTTCACATGCTGGATAGCGTGACGATCGATTATTACGGATCACAGATGCCGCTGAATCAAATCGCCCAGGTGCATGCACCGGAAGCACAATTGATTACGGTTCAGCCTTTTGATCCGTCCTCGCTGACGACAATTGAGAAGGCGATTCGCTCCGCAGAACTGGGACTTAACCCCATGAATGATGGCAAGATCATACGCGTGCCAGTTCCCCCGCTGACCGAGGAGCGTCGCCGCGATATGGTCAAACACCTGCACAAAGTTTTGGAAGAGCACCGCACTGCCGTTCGTAACATCCGGCGGGACGGCAACGACGCCATTAAGAAGGCTCTGAAAGATAAGAAGATCACGGAAGACGAAGAGAAAAGGTCGCTCGATGAGATCCAGCGGCTCACCGATGACGAAATCAAAAAGATGGAAGAGATGAGCAAGGGAAAAGAAAAAGAAGTTATGGAAGTCTGAGTTATTGGTTTTTTGATTTATGTTAACGAGGCCGCGCCGGGCGCGGCTTCTCTTTGCTATGGTCGACCGTGCTCGACGAGCTTCGAGGTCGAAGTCAGGACCCATCAGGAGTCGACCAGCCGACCGCGTCCCTGGTTTATTGGATACAACGTTACAGACGGCCAAGCGCGCGAAGGACATCGCCGAACGGATCATGCTCTACTCCCGTGGCAGTCGAAACTCGACACCGCGACCGACTCGTGGGCCACGGCGTAGCGGGGCTGGCCGAATTGCTCGGGTTCTTTACCGAGCCTGCCGCCCACTACCAGTCCCGACAGGCGGCGGTCCGCGTTCGAAACCCCGGTCTCGATGTGTTCCTGTGCGGATGTATACCCGTTGGAACAACTCGCCCCAAAGGTCCGATAATTTCCTTTAACTCTACCCTCACCACGATCGCGGCAAGCGCAACGGATCGACGAAACGCCGGCATCCTGAAGATACGGGCACCGAGGATGCCCGCACCCGCGGCACCTTCGATGGCGGGCAAGTGCGGGTTTTCAATCGAGGTGGGGAGATGGCGGGGGGGCAACCAGGGTCTGGTCGGGGCCGGGGGAATTGGGCGAAATTGAGCGACCTCGGTAAGAAGGTTAACCTCCTCGGCTGAGAAAAACTTACTGACATGGGCAACTCTGCCACGTTTTATTCCGTCTTGTTTGAAGTAGAGCATTTCGGCGCGAGCGCCGGGGCAGTAAAAGCAGGTCCACCGAGAGCCGGGCGTGATGGGTGTCTTGGACGCTCTCGAGCGCAGTACCGTATAATGACGGTTTTCCATACTCCCAAGATCCTGAGGTAGTTGCAATTCTTCGTCGTCAACAGGGAAGCCCTCGAGTAACGAAGAGTGGGTTCATCCCTGCTCTCCCTGACCGGAGCGCCAACACCATCCGAATCGATCAATTCGGGGTAAGTACCTCTCGTCATTCGAGTTTCCGGACCTGGCGGCTAATCGGCTGCCGGAAGGTGCCGGGGTTGGTTTTGGTCCTGTTGTTTCTGTGCTCTCCCCTCCTGGCCCAAGAAAACCTCATCGTGGATGTTCGGGTCCACGGCAACCGGCGCATTCCCACCGAAACCATCAAAGCGCGAATCTTTACAAAACCCGGGGACGTTTACGACCCAGCCGCCGTGGAGCGCGATTTCAATTCGCTATGGAACACCGGATATTTCGAAGACCTCCGCATTGAGCGCGAGCAAACGGCCAAGGGATGGGTTCTCCACATTTATTTGAAAGAGCGCCCGACCATCCGGGAGATCAACTACACGGGCCTGAACTCGGTATCGACCAGCGACGTGCTCGATCGATTCAAGGAACGTAAAGTCGGGTTATCGGTCGAGAGCCAGTATGATCCCACCAAGGTTAAGAAAGCGGAAGTCACCATTAAAGAGCTGCTGGCCGAACACGGCAGGCAATTTGCCATTGTGCGTAGCGAGGTGAGGCAGATCCCTCCCGCGGCGGTAGGCATCACCTTTGTGGTAAAGGAAGGTCCGAAGGTTAAGGTCGGAAAGATTCGTTTCGAGGGGAATAAGCAGGTTTCCTCGCGCGTGCTGCGGTCCGCCATGAAGAATTTGCGGCCGATTGGCATTCCCCATTCCATATTCCTGGAGAATATTTTTTCCAAAACCTACGATGCCAGCAAACTGGACGAAGATACCGAGCGCGTACGCGCCGAGTACCAAAATCGTGGCTACTTCAAAGTCCTGGTAGAGCAGCCCAAGACACAGATTCGTGACACGGGCGGAGGAATCACAATCCCGTGGATTCATGGCAGGGGCAAGGCTGTCGATATCACCATCCCCATCGAGGAAGGCGATCGTTACCGGCTAGGCTCGATCACCTTCAGCGGCAACAAAGCAATTTCCAATACCAAGGCCCTGCGCAGCATGTTTCCCATCAAGGATGGGGACATTTTCAGCCGCGAGAAAATCGCCAAAGGCCTGGAGAACCTCCGCAAGGCCTATGGGACATACGGCTACATCAATTTCACATCGGTGCCAAATACCACCTTCGACGAGGATAGGAAGTTGGTGAATCTGGAGATTGACGTCGACGAAGGCAAACAATTTTATGTTCGCCGGATCGAGTTCCAGGGCAACACTACCACGCGCGACAAGGTTATCCGCCGCGAGTTGGCGATCGAGGAAGGTCAAGTCTATAACTCGAATCTATGGGAGCTGAGCCTGTTGCGTTTGAACCAGCTCGGTTACTTCGACCAGCTCAAGCCCGACGACCCTAACGTCACCGAGCGCAAGCTTGATGAGAAGGCCGGGACAGTCGATCTTACGTTGAAGGTGCACGAAAAGGGAAAGAACAGCATTGGTCTGACGGGCGGCGTAAGCGGACTGGAAGGTGCTTTTATCGGTATCAACTATTCCACCAACAACCTTTTTGGATTGGGCGAAACCTTGAATATCGCCGCCAGTATCGGCAACATCCAGCGCTCTGCGACTTTCGGCTTTACCGAACCATATCTGTTTGACCGTCCCCTTCAGTTCGGGTTCACTGTGTTCACCCAGAAGTACAACTTCAACCAGGCAACGCAATACCAGTTGTTCACCGGCCAAAAGATTAATTTCTCCCAAAGCGTCTTGAATTCTCTGCAGAACTTTACCCAGGCCGACACCGGCTTCACGCTTTCCCTCAGCTATCCCTTACACCGCTCGTTCAAGCGCGTGGGCATTACCTACTCCTTCGATAACTCCTCGACCGAGGTATTCAGTAACGCCTCCAAATCACTGTTTGAGAATCTGGCGTTTCGCGGTTTTGCGGGACCGAACGCCCTCAATGGCGTGAACACCAGCAAGGTAATCCCCAGCTTCACTTTCAGCACGATTGATAGTCCGATCACTCCCCATAAAGGCCAGAGCCTTTACTTGGCCAGCGAAATTGCCGGGCTGGGGGGCACGGTCAAATTTGTCCGTCCCATTTTTGAATATAAGCGCTGGATGCCGATGCAGACCAGGCACGATCCGCGGGGCCACAATACGTTCGGCTACCGCGTGCAGGCCTCGTTTTTAAGCGGTTACGGCGGGCTGGTGGCGCCTCCTTTTGATCGCTTCTATACCGGCGGGGAAAACGATCTGCGCGGGTTCGACATCAGAAGCATTTCGCCTTACGCTTTCTTGCCAACCAATGTCAGCATCAATCTGACCAATCCAGATGGGTCGGTTGTTCCCAAGGATCCGCGTAATCCCCGGCTCGGCGCTTACAGCATCACGATCCCCTTCCAGCAGATCGTTGAGCCGGGCGGCGATTTCACCCTTACTGGCAACGCCGAATACCGCATCACCATCGTGGGCCCGGTCGCGCTGGCGCCCTTCGTTGACCTGGGAACGAACTCGATTCTTCGCTCTTCACAGCTGCGCATCAACTCCGGCCAATTACAGGACATCAACAGCGTGTTCTTTGGCTGTCCTTCGCTGAATCCGGGATTTACTTGCGTCGGTGGTCAGCGAATCAGTTTTCCCGCCGACCTGAGTGCTGTTCCGGGAACCAACTGGGTGCCGCGCATGTCGACCGGGCTCGAGTTCCAGGTATTCCTGCCGGTCATCAATGCTCCCTTCCGCATTTACTACGCCTATAACCCACTTAGGCTCAATACGACTACGGTCACCCCAACTCCGATCACGCGCAGTATGTTCCCGGCGGGTGCTGCGGGCACCTTCACATACCAGCAGTCCCTGAGCCTTTACGGGCCGTCGTACCTCTTACGCGAGCCGCTGAAGACCTTCCGCTTCACCGTAGCAACTACTTTCTAGGCAATCCACGCGCAGGTCAGCGCAGTCTAGCTGTGTTTGACGCTGGACTGAAGCTGCACCTATAATGTAGTCACCCGCACCATTAGGAATGGTCGTTGTGTGAGGATGATCAGAGTGCTTTCCGGTTCAGTGGAGCTGGATTAACCGTCTGCCCTGCCCAGCGAAGGGCCAGTTTACTCTGAGAGCTCGCGATCCAGATAATCTGGAAAAAGGATCTCAAAATCCCGAGAAAGTTGTTCCAAGGAGTTCAAGCTACCCGATGAATAGCAACATTGTGCGAATTTTTTTGGTCACGGCGATGGTTTTACCGATGGCCACTCTGGCCCAAACCGGCAGCGCTGCTGCAGCCGCCACCACACCAGCGCCTTCCTCTCCTGCCACCACCGCGACTGCCCAGGTGGTCGGCTCCAGCAAGATCGGCGTGATCAGCATCCAGGACGCAATCCTCGCTACCAACGACGGGCAGAAGGAGTTCGATGCCCTTAGCAAGAAGTTCGAACCCAAGCGATCTGAAATCAAGTCGCTCAACGACGAGATCGACAGCCTCAAGAAGCAGCTGGATGCTCAGGGCACCAAGCTGAACGACGACTCGCGCGGCACACTGGTGCGCCAGATCGAGACCAAGCAAAAGACGCTCAACCGCACCCAGGAAGATGCTCAGAACGATTTCGTTGGACAGCAGAATGAGATTGCTCAGAAGATTCTGCAAAAGATGGGACCGGTTATCGATAAGTACGCAAAAGATAACGGCCTCAGTGTGATCATCGATGTCTCCAAGCCTTGGCCGGATGGACCGGTGCTTTGGGCCGGTCAGTCGGTAGACATCACCCGGCCGATCGTCGAACTGTACAATCACCAGTCCGGTGTGCCGGCAGCACCTTCCGCTTCACGTCCGACGACGGGGAGCTCGCGTCCGGCGGGCATGGGAACGAAATCGGCCGCCCCAGCCACCAAGCCTTCATCCACCGAACCGCCGAAATAAGGCGACAACGGCATAACTCGCGAGAGTTCCGAAAGGCCGCATTCGCGGCCTTTTTTTATTTCCTCTGAGGAAACTGAACACGGCCTCCTTGACGGAGGTAGCCTCAACATCAAGCAGAGACTCTGAGACTTGGTGGTTCCTCGGACAGCGGGTCTGTACGCACCAGCAGTTGAACTTTCCCTCTAAAGGGAGAACGCTTAACGACGCCGGCCCGGAGCTTCAAACCGGCCTTGAAAATTCCTCCGTCCGTCCGAAGTGCCTGGAAAACTCGCCAGGGTGGAATTTTGGAACCCGGTCCACCATCGAAAGCGCAGGGAACAGTCACCCTTCGCCTTGGGCAGTCACGTCCTAGTTCTATCCGGCATGCCTTTGCCCCCCGCCAACGTCCTAACCGGCGGCGGCTTGGGGTCGAATTGCCCGGGCCGTGAGCGGGGGACCCTCCTCCTATGCCGATTTACCCTGCGCGACGCCAATTTCGTGCTTGGCGGTGTCTTTAGAAGCAGCTGAATTTCTCGGAGGAGGACACCAGCATGTTTGACCATAATGTTTGGCATCCATGCGCCAGTTTGTCACGCCGGGGTTGGGCGACAGTCGTTTCTTTTACGCTACAAGTCGCAGGTGTCGGCCTGCTGCTGGTTTTGCCCCTTATCTACCCAAGAGGGGCGCCGCGACTGGATCTGAAGCGCCCGATCTTTACGCCACTTCCGCCCACCGGCCCACAAGGCAGTCCTCCAATTCGAACCGTTGCCCGGTCCAACCCGAATTACACAAACCAAATTCTGGTTGTGCCGCCCACGATTCCCAGGACGATTTCTGCTGTGGGCCGCCAGGGTGCCTCACCATCGATTGAGCTCGGTATCGGCGTGCCGTATGGAACTGGCGCTCCAGGTGAGGCTAACCAGGTGATCAATTCGATCAGCAACATGTCGCAACCGTTCGTACCTAAGCCACCGCTCCCTGTTGCTCATCCATCGCGTGTGTCGGCCATGATGGAAGGCTACCTGATCCACCAAGTCGAGCCCGTTTATCCCCGGCTGGCGCGCGCCGCAGGCGTGGAGGGTACTGTCGAGTTACGGGCCGTAATCACGAGACAGGGAACAATTGAAAAGCTACAGGTTCTCCGAGGACCTCCCCTGCTGGTCAAAGCGGCGGTGGACGCTGTCGCCGAGTGGCGCTATCGACCATACCTTCTGAACGGCGAACCGGTCGAGGTGGACACAGATGTCACGGTCAAATTTTCTCTCTCGCGAGGGTGGCCGCCATAGCCCGCGGGTAATACGGCAGTAACGGTGCTGCCCGTTATAATTCAAAGTAGTGGCCACCACCGAGAGCGTGAAACTCAGCCGCACCGCAACTCGTCCGACATGGGCGGAAGTGTCACTGAGTAGACTTCGGCAGAACTTCCGCACTGTCGAGCAACATGTAGGCAAGAATGTGACCGTCTGCGCCGTGGTTAAGGCCGATGCGTATGGCCACGGCGCCGTCGAATGTGCGGCCGCGCTGGAGGCGGAAGGGGCCAATTGGCTTGGAGTGACGTCGCTAGATGAAGCGATTCCACTGCGCGCTGCCGAGATCCGCAGCCGGATCCTGCTGATGACCGGATTCTGGCGCGGCGAAGAAGAAGAAATCGTCGGTCTTGGGCTGACTCCGACAGTCTGGGAACCCTGGCAGATTGAGTCGCTCAACCGCGCCTCGGCTAAGATAGGCGCCGGTCGGCATCCCGTACATCTCAAGGTGGACAGCGGCATGGGACGGCTAGGCGTCAGTGTTCAATCTCTGCCCCGATTATTCGAACTACTCAAAGCTGCAGACCATCTTTGCCTGGAAGGCTTGTCTACTCATTTAGCTTCTTCGGAGGTGCTGGACGCGCCGTCTGCCGAAGAACAGTTGAAGGCTTTTGATCAGGCCCGCTCCATCTCGCGATCGGCCGGACTGAGTCCGGCGCTGGAGCACTTGGCCAATACCTCAGCCACCATTTCGCGGCGTGCCGCCTGGAACAATATGGTGCGTCCGGGATTGGCGCTCTACGGCTATTATCTGCCGTTTCAACGCGCCGGGCGCGAGGTCAGCGGGAGCCGACTACGTCTGAATGTAAAGCCCGTGCTTAGCTGGAAGACGCGCATTCTCGCGCTGAGGGACATGGAGGCCAATCAACGACTGGGTTATGGCGGCACCTACGTCACCAAGAGCCCGGCACGGATTGCCGTGCTGCCCGTCGGCTATGCCGACGGCCTGAACCGCGCGCTCTCTTCGGGCGGACGAGTGATCGTCCGGGACCACTATGCCCCCATCGTGGGGCTGATCTCCATGGATCTAACTCTCGTTGACGTTACCGGCATCTCCGGTGTGGAGGTGGGTGACGAGGTGATTCTGCTCGGCGCTAGCGATGGCTTGATCGTCAGCGCGCAGGAGCACGCCGAGATGGCGCATACCATCCCATATGAAATCCTTTGCGCGATTTCAAAGCGAGTTCCGAGAAGATTTGTCACTTAACAATCAGGCCAGCGATTCTCGCGGACTCATCACGGATGGCTGCTCACCTTTATCCGGCCGAATCCGTGGCGCTTTTTCAGTTCAGACCTCGAAACAGATCATTCCACGGGTGATCTCCCCAGGCTTGCTTCGCTTCCCGGGCAAGCGGATGCGCCAGGATGAGCAGGTGTCTTGCGCTCGATCCTTTGAACGCCGGTTTTCAACCGGCACGTCTCGGATTCCTGCCACTTGCTGTCGACAACTCGGACCGCCTCGACGGCTTTGCTAGTATCTCAAACAGATGGGAGAGCGCTACCAGCGATGGATGCACGATTGGGAGCATCGCCTTACGGCGGTGGACGACAACCGGGTAGTTCGTCGGCTCGAGTGGGGCGTGGAGTGGGCCGAAGACTGGCCGTGTCGCAATGGATGTCAGCTGGAGGAAATTGCCGCCAATCCCGAGAAGTTTCTCGCCGACTATAACCGCCGGATCATAGCCAACAGCGACGAGTTCTATTCCTATTCTCGTCCAGCTGACTTCCGGCTTGAGCGGCGCGAGATTCAGGTCTTCAGCACTCGCGCCGTCCCCGATGCCAAGCTGGAAGCCGAGGTGCGCGGCAAGTATGCTGATTTTCTGCGCTTCACCTCACCGGTGGTTACGCCCTATCGGGAAAACAATCTGGCCAATGCCCGCTGGTTTCCGGGACGGGGACGGCGGGCGGTTGTGCTCCTGCCTCATTGGAATTCCGACGCGCTTGCCTATACCGGCCTCTGCCGCGCGCTGAACCTGATGGGAATTTCAGTGCTGCGCCTCAGCATGCCGTACCACGATATTCGGATGCCGAGCGAGATTCGGCGTGCCGATTATGCCGTTTCGGCGAACATCGGCCGCACTCTGGATGCGGTCCGGCAGGGAGTCGTGGACATCCGCTGCTGCCTAGACTGGCTCGAACTCGGGGGGTTCAGCCGGCTGGGAATTGTCGGCACCAGCCTCGGGTCCTGTTATGCATTTCTCGCTGCTGCCCACGATCCCCGCATTCGGGTCGCAGCTTTCAACCACGCTTCCACTTACTTTGCCGACGTGGTGTGGCATGGACAATCCACGAGGCACATTCGCGCCGGTCTCGAGTTCGAAATTGATGTAGAGCGACTGCGCAGGCTCTGGGCGGCGATCAGCCCGATGTCGTATTTCCATCAATTCTCCCGCTATCCAAGAAGATCACTGATCATCTATGCGAAATATGATCTGACGTTCCTTCCTGAGTTTTCGCGCGAAGTGGTAAGCGAATTTGCCCGTCACAGGCTTGATCACAAAGTTGTGGTTCTACCCTGTGGGCATTACACGACCGGGGAAGCGCCCTACAAGTACCTGGATGGTTGGCAGATTGCCTCGTTTCTGCGGACCGCCTTCGACGCGTAGCGAGTACCGACAAAGCCGGAGCGACGGCCGGTCGCAGTCGACAGGAAAAGACCGGCTAATCAACACAGGCAAGCATCGACTTCGTCGTACTCAGTTTTCCTGAGCGGAAGCTATCAGGCGAAAGGCATTCCGAAGCAAACGGTTGATGGGCCGAAGGAGACTCCGTGTGTGTTGCTTTGTAAGCGAATGCCCAGCATTTTGTTTCGCGGCGGGTGATCTGCGATTTTGGCCCGCTTAGGCCTAAATTGACGACGTATTTGTGGTCGAAAAGATCCGGGGCGTTGGCTTGGGCAAGCTGCTCTTCGACGGCATCCTGGCGCATCTGATTTTCCGGGGCTTCGCCCCGGGCGTTGGTCACTCCCCGATGCCCATCCGGGAATGCCCAGTTCGGCATCCAGCTTGTAAAATCTCCTGAGCGGCACAGGCAGATTCATGGTGGTACGGTTTGCCCGGGTGCCGCGTCATCCAAAGCCGGAGCTAAAGGCTAGAAGCTGAGAGCTATTATGAAAACCGATCCCATGTCTCGCCCGCTCGCTGAAGTTGATCCACAGGTTTCGACCGCCATTGACAACGAAGTCCGCCGCCAGCATGAAGGACTGGAGTTGATCGCCTCGGAAAATTTCGTCAGCGAAGCCGTGCTGGAAGCTATGGGCTCGGCGTTCACCAACAAATACGCGGAAGGCTATCCCGGCAAGCGCTATTACGGCGGCTGCGAGTTCAGCGATGAGGTGGAGGAGTTAGCTCGCGAGCGCGCCAAGAAGCTGTTTGGCGCCGAACATGCCAACGTGCAGCCACATGCCGGATCGCAGGCCAACATGGAAGCCTACGCCGCCGTCGTTCAGCCTGGCGACACCATTCTGGGTCTCAATCTGGCCCATGGCGGCCATCTTACCCACGGTCACCACCTCAATTTCTCCGGCAAGACATACAAGATCGTGCCCTACGGGGTCACCAAGGAAACGGAAACCATCGATTACGACGATCTGGAGAAGCTTGCCGAGAAGGAGCGCCCCAAGCTGATCATCGGCGGGGGAAGTGCCTATCCACGCATCATCGATTTCGCCCGCATGCGGCAGATTGCCGATAAAGTCGGCGCTTTATACCTGGTTGACATGGCCCATTTTGCCGGACTGGTCGCCGGCGGTGTGCACCCGTCGCCGGTGCCGCACGCGCAGATTGTCACCACCACCACCCACAAAACGCTGCGCGGACCGCGAGCCGGAATGATCCTCTCGAAGAAAGAATATGCAGCAGCGATCGACAAGACGGTTTTTCCGGGCATGCAGGGTGGTCCGCTGGTGCACATCATTGCAGCCAAGGCGGTTTGCTTCCATGAGGCGATGCAACCCTCGTTTGCCGACTATGCCCGCCAGATCGTCGTCAATGCCAAAGTGCTGGCCGAGACCCTGGCGGCCGAGGGCTTTCGCATCATTTCCGGCGGAACCGACACCCACCTGATGCTGGTGGACGTGTTCTCCAAGGGCATGCTGGGCAGCGAAGCCGAGCGGGCGCTGGGCGAAGCTGGTATTACGGTCAACAAAAACGCGATTCCGTTCGATACCAACCCGCCCCTGAAACCGAGCGGCATCCGCATCGGTACGCCGGCTCTGACGACTCGTGGAATGAAAGAAGGCGAAATGCGCCAAGTCGGGCGCTGGATCTCCGAAGTCCTCGACAACCGAACGGATACTGGTCTGGTGGGGAGAGTGCGGCGGCAGGTACTCGACTTGGCGGAAGCTTTCCCGCTCTATAGGGAGCGGCGCGCGAAAACTCAGTCCGAGGCCGGGGTCTGAAGCTGCTCCCCGGAGGTCCATGGGAGTAATTCCACTCGAGTTCCTATGTGCGCCTGTGGTTAAATCACTCCCGTGCAGGTCGCCATAGATATCCGGCGCAGTACAGACTTTGGGGTCGGCACCTATATTCGAAACATAGTTCGCGCGCTCAGCCGCCTGGATCGGCAAAACCGCTATTACCTGATCGGGTCTCCCCATAAAGCCAGCGAGATCGGGCCGCTGCCGGCGAATTTCCACAGCATTTCCTTTATCGAGCCGGACGACTCAGCCCGCGGTTATTTCGCCTTCCGCACCACGGTGCGGCGGCTGGAATGTGACGTGGTACATATTCCGCACCTTTTCTGGATTCCTCGAGCCCTGCCGTGTCCCTATGTCATGACCGTACACGATGTGCTGGAGCACATGGCGCGAGCCCGGGGACAATCCGACATGCGGCGATCGTTGCATTTTCATATGACCCGGCGGGTGCTTAAGGGTGCAGCGCGAATTTTTGCCGTCTCCCACTTCACCAAGAGCGAGCTGGAAAAACTGTTTGGTATCCCGGGACGCCGCATCGAGACGGTTTATAACGCCATTGATGAGAGATTTCTTCGCGGCCACGCCACGGAGGCGGATCATGAGTTCATCGCGCAGCGTTATCAGGTGAATTATCCCTTCCTGCTCTATGCCGGGAGGATCAGCCCACACAAAAACCTGGTGCGTATCATTGAGGCATTTTCAGCGTTGAAGGCAGCGCTGGAGAAAGGCGCCCTCTATCCGGACCTGAAATTGATCATCATTGGCGACGAGTTGTCCAAGCATCCCGACCTGCGGCGCACGGTCATCAAGAGTGGCGTGCAGAACGACGTCCGCTTCCTCGGTTTCGTGCCGATTGAGGTACTGCGGATTTTCTATGACGAGGCCAAAGTGTTCGTATTCCCCTCGCTGTATGAGGGATTCGGCTTGCCCCCGCTGGAGGCTATGGCCCATGGAACGCCGGTGGTAACTTCGAATACTTCGTCATTGCCGGAAGTGGTGGGAAATGCCGCCGTGCTGGTGAATCCGGAGAATGTCTTCGAGATCATGCGCGCCATACACCGGGTTCTCGTCGATCAAGAGCTGCGAGAAAAAATGAAACGCCGCAGTTATGAGCAGTTGAAGCGCTTCTCCTGGGACAGTTCCGCGCGAGCGGTGCTCGAGGTTTACGAGAAGGTGGGGTCAGCGGGGAGAACCCATAGGGGATCTCGAGAAGCCGGAGAGAAACTCGTCAACTCCTAGCCGGGGAGCTATTCGGTCAAACTGTGTCCGGGAGAACGGAGACTGAGGCGCGTGAGTTTCTCGTTGATGCGCTTCTTGTCGCCTTCCGCGGTGGACATGGCAAGCTGTTTACGAAGTTTTTGAATCTTTTCTCGGCGGGTGCGGCGGCGACGGATTTCGGGCCGTCGCGAGGGGGCTGACATTCGATTTCACTCCAATTCTGAGACCTGACGAGCTATCTTTTACCGGAGAGCTGATTATATTGGGGCGCGGCTCACCGCGTAAAGCCGACGAGCGGCGCTGCTACGGCTGTCCCCCTTCACTCCAATGGGGCACAAAATCGGAGTTGGCCAGCCAAATCACTGGACCTAGCATGGATTCGATTGCCTCATCCATATGCTGAAAATCGATATGCGACAAATCGTCGCTCGGCTGATGGTAATCGCCATGCAGTCCATAGCTTGAGATCGTCTGCGCCACCACACCCTGCTTGGCAAAAACGTAGTTATCCGAACGCCGGAAGAAGTCTTCCGCAGTATGGGGATCGCCGATCAGGTGGGCGCCGTGTCTGGCGAGCTCGGGCCCCAGATTCGTGCGGTTCCATCCGGTGAGCCAGAGCGTGTCGCGAGGAATAGCAGGATCGGGGCGGCCGATCATCTCAAATTCCAGATACGCGGCAATGTCCTTCAACGGAACCGGGGAATGCCCCCGGAAATAAATGGAGCCCAGGCCCCCCTTCTCCTCGCTGCCAAACAGGGCGAAGATCACGGTGCGCCGCGGTTTAGGCAGTGCTGCCAGTGCTCGCGCCAGTTCTATTACCGCCGTTGTGCCCGAAGCGTCATCATCTGCACCGTTATAAATATTGTCACCATGGATGGGAGCTCCGATACCGAGATGGTCAAGATGCGCGGTCAGGAGAATGTCGTCGTGCTGCGGGCGAGTGCCCGTAATCTTGCCCACCACGTTCCAGGTATAGGTCTGTTCAATTTTGCCGGTGCGGGCGCGAAGGCCAAGCATGGTGCCGTCACGCAACCGCGCCAGCTGAGTCGCCCCACTGCTGGCGACTACGAGCACAGTAAATCGCGGTCCCATGCCCCCCGCTGGGCTGCCTTCCACCTGGACGGGCAGGCTGGGCATCTTCCGGGCGAGTCCCTTCCAGCGGGCGCGAAGCCTTGCCGATTCGGGTAGGATCACCGCCCGGGCGCCTTCGGACGCCAATTGAAAAGCTAGCTGCTCGGTGTTCTGGCCGCCACTGGTGGTAACGAATACGAATGCCCCCGGCTTCACCGATGGCGATCTCGTGGGATTGAACTTTTCGAGCGGGCCTGAGACGGCAGCGTCAGCCAGCTCGAGAGCCAGAAACTCCTTGCCATGTAGCCATGTGGTGGTCGGAGAACCAAGGCTAGAAGAGTGGAATGTCAAGCGAGGGGGCGCAACCACGGGATGGCGAATCACGGTCGCACGCTGGATGAACCCGCCCGAGTCTCCTGCCGGCTCGATTCCGTATTGCTCGAATTCGGAAGCAATGTAGGTGGCGGCGACAAGTTCATCTTGGGTTCCGCTGCCACGACCACGCAACGCATCGGAGGCGAGAAAGTCCATATGCGCCCGAATGCAGCGGACACAGACGGCCGTCGGGGTGAGATTTGGCTGGTTGGGCGCCGGGCCTTGTCGCGCGCCAGACGGGAGCGCATTCGATCGAAGTAACAGCGCCAGGATCGAGAGACACAGAAATTTCTTCATACTCGCTGCATGGATTATATGGGTGTCGGGACCGGCAGGTCGTATCGCAGGAAGAAAACGCAAGCTGCCGCTGGATGGACGTTCTACATGGGGAGAGTCTTTTGCTTTCATGTCCTTAGGAGTTAAGAGCACGAAATTCCGTCTGCTACAATCGCGAGTACGCCACCGAGCCGATCGTCTGCGGAGGGAACTTCTTCGAGGGTTCGCTATGATGTTCAGTTCCAGGCGGAATTCCGTGTTTTCGACCGTCTGCGCGGTCGTTTTAGTATCGGCTCTGGCCAGCTGCCGCGGCTTCTTCGTTAAGCCCACTTTGAGCAGCATCACGGTTACGCCGTCGAATCCCAATCTGCAGGTTGGTCAGACCCAGCAGTTGATAGCGACCGGAAACTTCAGCGACGGAACAACCG
>JBPYDQ010000496.1:0-5036 GCA_051986135.1 Terriglobales bacterium
TCACGCGTGGGCAGCTTCAGGCCTGGGCACTCAACCGTTACTACTATCAGAGTCGCGTCCCCATGAAGGACGCCATTATTCTCTCGCGCAACGAAGACTCCGGGTTTCGCCGTGCCTGGCGAAAACGCCTGGTGGATCAAGATGGCCAGGCGAATGGCGGCGGCCTGGAGTTTTGGGTACAACTGGCCGAGGCCACTGGTTTGCCACGGAAGCGTGTGACCTCCTGCGCGGAGGTGCTCCCGGCGGTACGCTACGCGGTGGATGCTTACCTGGCGCTGGTCCAGCGCAGGACACTGCTCGAAGCGGTGGCTTCCTCGCTGACCGAATTGTTCGCGAGCCGTTTAATCGCAGTCCGGCTCGATGCCTTGCGCCGACATTATCCATGGCTTCAGGATGGACTCGGGTATTTCGAGGCGCGACTCGCCCAAGCGCCAGAAGACGCGCGCTTCGCTCTCGAGTGGGCGTACGAGCATGCCCACACCCGCGACGATCAGGAACGGGTAGTGCGGGCGCTGATCTCGAAGTGCGACATCCTGTGGGCTCAACTCGATGCGTTGCATTTTGCCTACGTGGAGCCCGGTTGGCCTCCCCCGGGCGTCTTTCGACCCGAATCATCATGAAAGCTCTGAGCCACGCTTCGCGCCCGCGCCTCGGCATTGGTTGCCGGGTGCGCAAAGTCGAGAATGGGGACGTACTCCTGCTCCCCGAGGGGATCTTGCAGCTTAAGGGAACGGCCGCGGAAATCATTCAACTCTGCAACGGCGAACGCACGGTTGCCGACATTCTCCAGGCGATCAAGGCACTATACTCGTCAGCCGATCCAAAGCAGATCGAGCAGGAAATAGGGTCTTTTCTAAATCGTCTGCGCGAGCGGCGAGCGGTCGACTTCCAATGATAAGCCCACCGCTTGCGCTGATCGCTGAGGTCACGCACCGCTGTCCATTACACTGCGTCTATTGCTCCAACCCCCTGGAGCTCAAAGCCCGTGCTGAGGAATTGTCCACCGATACCTGGGCTCGAGTATTCGGGGAGGGGGCAGAGCTGGGCATGTTTCATGTGCATTTCACGGGTGGCGAACCGTTGGCGCGAAAGGATCTCGTCAGGCTCGTTTCCGTGGCCCACTCCTTCCGGTTGTATACAAACCTGATCACTTCTGGAATAGGGCTGAATGAGCAAAAACTGGCGGCGCTGATTGAAGCCGGGTTGGATCACCTGCAGATGAGTTTTCAGGATGCCGGAGAAAGATTCGCCGATTGGATAGCGGGCGCACCCGTCCATGGGCACAAACTAGCTCTAGCCAACCTCATCCGCAAAAGCAGCGGACTGGCCTTTACCGTGAATCTGGTCGTGCATCGTCACAACCTCGACCGTCTGGACTCGATGATCTCCTTTGCGGAATCTCTGGGGCCGCAGCGCATCGAGATAGCCAACGTTCAATACTACGGTTGGGCCTGGAAGAACCGTGAGTGGTTGTTGCCCACGCGGGAGCAAGTCAGGCAATCCCTTGCGGTCGTCGAGCAGGCGCAAGAACTTTTGAAGGGGCAGATAAAGATCGATTTCGTGACACCCGATTACTATGCGACTTTCCCCAAACCCTGTATGGGAGGCTGGGGACGCCAGCTCATGCTCGTGGATCCTTCGGGGAGCGTCTTGCCCTGCCATGCCGCTCGAGTAATTCCCGATCTGCACTTCGAAAACGTAAAACAAAAGCCACTGCGCTTGATTTGGGAGGAGTCTCCAGCTTTCCGCCGGTTCCGGGGCGAAGACTGGATGCCGGAACCCTGTAGAAGCTGCGAGCGGCGAAGGCTGGATTTTGGGGGCTGCCGCTGTCAGGCATTCCTGATCACTGGCGATGCCAACGCCGCCGATCCCGTTTGCTCCCTGGCCTCGGCGCACCGCTTAGTGGAAGGATGGCTCGCGCGCACAAATTCACCGGCCAGCGCCGTGGCGGGTTCGCCGCCAGCACCACAGTCGGAGCAGCCGTGGACCTATCGCCCCCAGCCTGCCTGATCGCTTCAATCCGGAGAGGGTTGAGGGGGATATTACATGGGGAACTGGAGTCAGTGATGATCGATATTCGCACGGTTTTCCTTTTCGTCGTTTCGGCTAGCACAGCCTTGGCCCAGACACCGGCGGCCTCGCAGAGCAATCGTGAGGCGCCCATTGCGCCGCCGATCGTAAAGAATCTCGACCTCTCAGCTATCGACAAGAGCGTCGATCCGTGCACCGACTTCTACCAATATGCATGCGGCAACTGGATCAAGGACAATCCCATTCCTGGTGACCAAGCGCGCTGGGTGCGCTCGTTCTCGGTCCTCGAGCAGCGTAACCTTTATGAGCTTTGGCAGCAGCTGGACAGAGCCGCCAAGAGCCCTCGAGACCCCCTCGAAAAGAAGTATGGCGACTTCTTCGCAGCATGCATGAATGTCAAGCAGCTCGAGAACAAGGGGCTTGAGTCATTTGAGCCGGCGCTGAAACGCGTTTCCGCTCTGAGCGACTCCAAAAACATCGCAATGCTGATCGGCGATCTTGCGGCTGCCGGAGATCCTGCACCGCCATTCCGCCTGGATGTGGAACCGGACCAGAAGGACTCGTCAAAGCATATCTTGACCATCTCCGAGAGCGGCATGACGTTGCCGGGCCGCCAACTTTATATAGGTCGCTTGGAGTATGCTCGCAGGCGATATACAAACCATCTAATACGCATGTTCATGCTTGCCGGCGATACCATGGAGCGAGCCCAGACGGAAGCAACGGCTGTTTTCGGGATCGAGACTAAACTGGCGCAGGCTTCTGCTGATGACGAGGATTTGAGCGATCCCGAGAAGCGCTATCACATCTACACCTTCGCCGATCTCCAGAAACTCGCGCCTGAGTTCGACTTCAGGGTCTACTTCAAGCAGGTGACGGCACAGCCGATCGAAACAGTCAATGTAGCCAACCCAGATTTTGTGAAGACTGTCAATCGCCTGCTTGTCGTCGCGCCTGTTGATGCGTGGAGGTCCTACTTCCGCTGGCATATCTTGAGCGAACAAGCCGATGCTCTACCTCAGGCGTTTCGCGATGAAGATTTTGCCTTCTGGGGCGGTTATTTTACGCGACAAGAGAAGCCGGCGCCGCGCTGGAAGCAATGCACTGCAATCACCGATCAGGCATTCGACGATGGCTTGGCGCAGGACTGGGTGAAGCAGAACTTTCCGCCCGCGGCTAAAGCCAGTATGGAAGGGCTGGTCGCCGCACTCGAAAAAGCCCTCGCCGACGAAATTCGGACCTTGCCCTGGATGAGCGATGAGACGAAGAAGATAGCAGAAAGAAAACTGGCCACGATCCGGAACAGAATTGGATCTCCCGAGAGATGGCGGGATTACTCAGATCTGAGAGTGGATCACAATGACTTCCTTGGAAACTTGCATAGCAATGCTGTCTTTCAGCGCGATTCCTTGCTGAGCAAAGTGGGCAAGCCAGTAGGCGCGGACGAATGGGATATCACGACTACAACGGCGGATGCCCGTTATACTCGATCGATGAATAGCCTTTCAGTTCCCGCCGGCATCCTTCAGCCTCCGTTCTTTGACGGCGTCGCTGACGTGGGAGTGAATTTTGGCGGCATTGGCGTTGTTGTCGGGCACGAGCTCACTCATGGTTTCGACGACCTCGGATCAAAGTTCGACGAAAGGGACAATGTGCACGAATGGCAAACGGCTGACGATCGCAAGGACTTTGCCGAGACGGCTAGCTGTTTTATTTCGGAATACAGTCAATTCGGGGCGATGCCCGGTCCGAACGATATGCCGGCACTCAAGATGAACGGCAAGCTCACTTTGGCTGAAAATATCGCAGACAGTGGCGGTCTGCGCATCGCTTTCCGGGCGCTTATGGACGCCTTGGTTGCGCAAGGGAAGTCGGCTGACGACAAGATCGATGGCTACACTGAGAGCCAGCGCTTCTTTCTGTCTTTCGCCCAACTTTGGTGCCAGAATCAAAACTTTCGTTCCGCCCGTCGATCAGCCTCAGTCGACCCACACTCACCTTCACGGTGGCGCGTCAACGGCACGGTACAGAACTTCGAAGACTTCGGCGAAGCATTTAAATGTGCCAAAGGCCGGCCCATGTTCCCCGAGAAATCCTGCCGGGTTTGGTAGCTTGTTCAATGCATATGGCCTTTCGTATTTTGCTCCGCACTTGGGTGATACTGACCGGCATCTTGGTCTGTGACGCACAACTACCGCCATCGCCTCCTTACTATGTCTATGTGACCAATGAGGCCTCTGGGGACATGAGCGTCATCAATCCCCTAAGTAACCGTGTGGTTGCAAGCGTTCTTTTGGGCAAGCGGCCGCGTGGCATTCACGCCAGTCTGGACCGCCGAACCATTTACCTAACGTTGAGCGGGTCACCGATGGCGCCTCCCGGGGTTGACGAGTCCAAACTGCCGCCTGCCGACAAGACCGCTGACGGCATCGGGGTCTTCGATGTTGGTCGCGGTGAAGTCACCGATATGCTCCAAAGCGGATCGGATCCGGAACAGTTTGATGTGAGCAAGGATGGCAAGTCCCTATTCGTGTCGAACGAAGACGCGGCCATGGCTAGCATCGTGGATGTGGCTACCGGTAAGGTCTTGCAAACAGTGCATGTCGGCGAAGAGCCTGAGGGCGTGAGGGTGAGTCCAAACGGCAAGTTTGTCTATGTCACTTCAGAAACTACCGGGACAATCGCCGTCATCGACCCAATAACCGCTAAGGTCATTAAGACTATAAAGGTAGGCCGCCGTCCGCGAACGGTCGCGTTCCTGCCCGATGCTTCCCGGGCTTACGTCAGTGCTGAAAATGATGGTGCGGTAACTGTCGTAGACAGTATCCGCCACGAAGCTATCACCACGGTTCATTTGGGCCAGCCAGGCGTGATCAAGCCCATGGCGATCATACTTTCACCCGATGCCAAGAAAGCGTATGTCAGCACGGGTCGAGGGCAGAAGGTGTTTGTCATCGACACGGTCAAGAATGAAGTTCTCACATCATTCCAGGTCGGTCAGAGGC
>JBPYDQ010000497.1:0-6687 GCA_051986135.1 Terriglobales bacterium
TCAACCTCGCCGGAATAATTACGGAGGTGACCGGCCAATACAATCGCACCGCACAGAATGTCCAGATTCCCCAAAGCACTCTGGTTCCCAAAAATTTTCGTTCGTGGGAGTCGGATTTTTACTTTCAGGATGTTTGGCACATCAAACCGACCTTGACCATCACCGCAGGTTTACGATACACGCTGCTTCAGCCCGTTTTTGAAACCAATGGCAACCAGGTGAGCACGGATACGAGCTTGAACCAGTACGTCGACAGCCGAGCCGCTGCGATGGCGCAGGGGCAGACCTATGAACAGATTTTTCAATACAGCCCTAATGGAAAGGCGAACGGTAAAGCACCCTACTGGCCTTGGGATTACAAGGATCTCGGTCCCCGGCTGGCTTTTGCTTATTCTCCAGGTGCGACCGATGGATTCTGGAGATCGATCTTTGGCGGCCCTGGAAAGAGTTCGATTCGCGGCGGATTCGCAATTGTCTACGATCACTTCGGTACCGGACTGGTTGATACCTTCGACCAGAATGGATCGTTTGGCTTAAACACGGTCGTGAGCAACGCCGCCTCTGTACAAACCATTGACGATAGCGCGCGCTTCTCCGGACTGAACAATATTCCGGTTACAAACGCTGTCGGTGGCATACTTCTGAATCCTGCTCCCACCGCTCCATTCCCCTACACTCCACCTGTCAGTCCCGTGGGAAACCCCGTACAGCAGATTACCTTCGGTTTCGATAATAAGCTGAAAACTCCCTATTCGCAGACAATCGATTTCTCCATCACCCGCGAACTCCCTGGCGGCTTCACGTTCGAAGCCGCCTACGTAGGGCGTCTAGCTCATAGGCTGCTTCAGCAGCGCGACATGGCCATGCCTCTGAACCTGAAGGACCCGAAATCCGGCGTGGACTATTTCACTGCTGCCACCGCATTTGCAAAGTTAGTGGACGCCGGCACTCCGACGTCCAAAGTTCCCAATATGCCTTACTGGCAAGACCTGTTTCCCAGCGCGGCCGGTGTCAACACCCGTTCCTGCCTTCCTAACGACACTCTTCCCGCGAACCCCACGTCAACCCAAGCTATGTACGAGCTCTTTACCTGCAACTGGGGGACATCGAGCCTCGGCGCCAGTAATTTTGTAAACATATTTGATTCTTCTTGTTCTCCCGCTTGCGTCAATCTCAACGGTGTGGACACCCCCTACGCTTTCTATAGCAGCCAGTTTTCCGCCCTGTATGCCTGGTCGAGCATTGGCAATAGCAACTACAATGCGGCCCAATTTACGTTGCGCAGCCGCCAGACCCATGGATTGCAATTCGACTTCAACTACGTTTACTCCAAATCCATTGACCAAGGCTCGGATGCGGAGCGGGTTCCGACTTTTGGCGGCTTAAGTGCTATCATCAACACCTGGAATCCCAGCCAGCTGCGTGGACCATCTGATTTCGATTTACGCCATCAGATCAATTCAAACTGGGTCTATGATCTGCCTTTTGGCCGCGGCAGACACTTTGGGCATGATTGGAACCGCGCCACCGATCTCTTCCTCGGCGGATGGGAATTTGCAGGCATCTACCGTTGGACAAGTGGATTCCCGTTTGGCGTCGGCGCAGGCAGCACCTACAACACCAATTTCCAAGTTTCCGGGAATACAGTCCAGGTTGGTCCAGTCCAGCAAAAACTTACCTACGTTGGCGACCAACCGTACGCCTTTAATATTGGAGCGGCGGCAGACAGCCCTGCTGCTACCGCAGCCTATTGGAGTAAGACGCTGCGGCTCCCGTATCCCGGCGAATCCGGCCAGCGCAACGATTACCGCGGTCAAGGCTTCTTTGGAATCGATGCGGGACTGAACAAAACATTCAAAATCACCGAGAAGCAATCGCTGCGGTTCAGCGCCTATGCATACAACCTGACCAACTCCGTGCGCTTTGATGCAGCCACAATAACGCTCAATAGCGCCTACACCAATGTGACTTCCATCGGTTTATATTCCGGGACCCTGACCAAACCACGCGTGATGGAATTTGCACTACGCTATGCGTTCTGATTCAATCAACTCCTATGCGTTCCGCCCCCACGCAAAAATTCTCGGCGAGTTCCAGATCTGCTTCGACACCTGCTGCCAATGCGTCCCGTCCTTGTCTACCGCTCCAGCAGTTGCGCGTGGGCGCCAGCGGGAGGCTGGGCCGCTACCGTGCCAGCAAACAGCGCAGAAGTTGCAGCCAGCCACAACTCCATACGAACAACGGATTCCTGATGAGCGATTTTGCTTTGCCTATTCTGCCCGCAAGGCCTCGACCGGGTCGACTGCCGCCGCCCGTCGCGAAGGCAGATAACACGCCAGAAATGCCGTGGCTGCGAGTCCGCAGGACACCGCGATATAAGTAATCGGGTCCATGGCTTTCACACCGAAGAGCAGCGCTGACATAAACCGCATCACGCTGAATGATACGAGCAGTCCCGCCACCACGCCGATGCCGGTAAGCAACATCCCTTGCTTCACGAACATCCCCGTCAGCGTCGGCAATTGTGCCCCTAACGCCATGCGTATCCCGATTTCCCGGGTGCGCTGCGACACCGTGTACGAAATCACGCCATAAATTCCCACTACTCCCAGAAGGAGCGCCATCGCGCCCGCTACTCCAAGCATGATGAGCGTGAAAGAGGTCCTCGCCAGCGACTTGCGGTAGTAATAATCGGCCGTGTGCACTTCCGCGAGCGGCAGGTTGGGATCCACCGACCACACTGCTTGACGCACCGCCGACATCAACGACTCTGATCCGGCGCGTGGACTGCGCATCGCATAGGCCACTTCTCGTCGCACCGACACAGGATCACTCTCAAAATTGCTCATCAGCAGCGGCCAGTACGCCGCCTTGGTTGGCTTCTGGTTTAGCCCGTCGTCGTAAACATTCCCCGTCACACCGACAATCTCTCGCCAATCATCTTTCGAGCTCACCCGAATGCGTTTGCCGATTGCGTCGTTGGGATTTAGCCAATACTCGCGCGCTACGTTTTCCGACACGATTGCCACCGCTCGTTTTTGGTATGTGTCCTCCCACGTGAAGTCGCGCCCCGCTACCAACGGAATCTGAACCGTCTTCAGGAATCCTGCCGACATAAACTTGAACTGCAGCAGCGGCGGAAGTTCTCCCTCTGCGTACGTGCGGCCTTCCACGTAAATCGGATCATGCCAGCCCCCGCTATCCATTGGAATCTTGGTCCCGACGGCTACCGACTCAACACCCGGAATCGCCGCGATCTTCTCCTGGATCTCCTGCTCGAACCGCACCACGCGCTCATCTTCCTTCACTTCTGTCTCAGGAATGGAGATGCGCAGCGTTTGCACTTGTTCCGGCCGCCCAAATCCCGGATTCACGTGTTTCAGCGCCAGGAATGTTCGGATCATCAGCCCCGAACAAATCAGAAGCACTAGAGCGAGTGACACCTGCACGACAACCAGCGCATTGCGAGCCCGGTGCTGCTCCCGGCTCTGGCTCAACGCCCGACCACCTTCGCGGATTCCCGTGCTCAGGTGGGCGCCCGCATGCTTCAGGATCGGAATCAACGCGAACAACGCACTGGCCAGCAGCGCTATCCCAAGCGTGAACAGCAGCACGGTTCCATCAATTCCGATCTCTTGGAGTCGCGGAATTCCCGACGGCGCCAGAGCCACCAGCACACGCAGCGCGCCCCAGGCCAATCCCAACCCAAAAACGCTGCTCAGAAATCCGATGACCAGGCTTTCGAATAGCAGCTCCCTCGCGATGCGATCCCACCCCGCGCCCAAGGCCGAGCGCAACGCCAATTCCTGTCGTCTTCCCTCGATCCGTACCAGCATCAGGTTTGTCACGTTGGCGCAGACAATCAGCAGCACCATCCCGATCGACCCCATCAGCACCCACAGTACGTCCCCGATATCTCCTACGACCTCCGCTCGCAACGGCTTGGCATTCGGCCCAATGTGCGCATCTTCAAACAGCTTGATGCTGAATCCGGGTGGTACCTCGAAACTCCTCATCACGATGGGCAGCATCCGCGTCATGTCTGCATTGACTTGCTCGATCGTGACTCCCGGCTTCAGCCTCGCTACCCCGTTATAGCTGAAGTCACCGAGTTTGGTTTTGTTTCGGTCCAATTGCATCGGCGTGATCAGGGCTGGATCGGAACGGTCAAGGAAGTGAAACCGCTGTGGCATAACCCCAATGATCAGGCGCTGTTTTCCATCCACAACAATCGTCTTGCCGATGATCGAAGCATCGCCGCCCCATTTACGACGCCAGTAACCATATGTCAGCACCACCGTGTCGGGCGCGCCAGGAGAATCGTCCGCCTTACTGAACATGCGTCCCAGCATTGGCGAAACACCCAAAATCGGTAGCATGCCTTCTGTGACGATGAGTGCGTCCACTCGCTCCGGTTCTGCCGCGCCCGTTACGCTGTCGGAATCGCTTTGATACAGGCCAATGTCCTGAAACACCGTGCTTTGTTCGCGGAAGATGAAATAATCTGAGGGCGACAGCTCGAAGTCCTTGATGTTGATTCCCGGTGCCGTTAACCGCACTGCAGCCAGTCGTTCTGAATGTGGGTACGGAAGAGGCTTTAGCAGGACGCCTTCCAGCACGCTGAATACTGCCGTGTTCGCCCCGATTCCCGCCGCCAGCGTAATCAGAATGATGGCGGTAAACATGGGCGCCCGCCGCAACCTACGCAGAACTTGATTAAACTGAGCCCCTATGGTTCCCATTGTGCCCCCCGGGTCTTATAGACGACGGTACGCCCTTTTGTCCTTCTGGCAGAGCGCACACGACGGCATTCTCCGGCCCTCATGGGTAGTACGTTATCTAGCTCCAGAAGTTCCAAGAACCGATGTTGCCCTCTCGTTCGTGGTTCGGGCGATCGATGACGCCTAAGTCTCGATTAACGCCGAGTCCCTCCTCCTGGAACGACTGCGTTGAGGTCTACCACAAGAAAGCACGACAGTTCACGTTTGCGTCGCACGACTGCCGATCTAGCTACGAACCAGAGGGCCGGGAGTTCGAATCTCTCAGGGCGCGCCACCTCTCCTAGAATCAGACAGTTGCAGCGAAATGAACATCTGGTGTTGTTCGTCCTTTTCCGTCCATTTCGTGCAATAACCGCCTTTCTAAGAATTTCTTCGGCGGAATAACAAAACCAAGGCTACCCAAGTGATTTCCCGTTAGGCGGGTAGATTCATAGGTGGACGCAACGATCCCGCCACATCTTTTTCCTTGATGGTTTCAAGCAGCCTCATGGATAGCGCCCCAAGGCGAGCCAGCTTCGCTTTATCAAGTGAGCAGGCACAACCCGTGCAAAGGAGGTATTCTTTTTGCATCAAACAGTCGACAGGAAGCGTAGGCGCCAAACTAAGCCATGGCATCGCTCAACATCATCACTGGGACACCGGGAGCTGGTAAAACCTCGTTGGCCAAGCGGCTGGCGGCTAATGCAGAACGCGGAGTGCACATTCCGGGAGATCTATTCTTCACCTTTATTCCGCGCCTGATTGAGCCGACCGATCCAGAATCCCATGCACAGAATATGTCCGTAGTCCTCGCGATGACTCGAGCAGCGACGGCGTTTGTCGCCGGCGGTTACGACGTTTATCTGGATGCCGTGGTGGGGCCCTGGTTTTTGCCGGTGGTGGCGAGCGAATTGCGGGAACTTGAAGTATCGATGATGTACGTCATTTTGCGACTGCCCTTTGGGGAAGCGCTACGCCGAGCCAAGGAGCGCGATCAAGGCTTTGATGAGAAGATCGTGCGGAAATTACATCCGCAATTCGAAGCGATCGGACCTTATGAGAGGCATGTGATCGATATAAGCGGACTCACGCCCGACGAGGTCTTCGAACGATTTCACGAGCTGCGCTACCGGTGTGTTCTGGACGCGAAAGAACTCGCGGATACCATAGAGTAAAATGGCGATGGCATACTTCCGGAGTGAAGCTGGGCGGATTCACGGTGACACGGTCGCGAGCTAGGTTGAGCAATTCGCTGAGGTCGAACGTATAGGCCTGAACAGTCCCGTCCGCATTGGCATGGCGAGACGCTTGCCCCTCTGGCGTTGTTCTCGCCGTGGCCTTCAAACCGGACGTAGCAAACGCCGATGGCCGCCTGATTTCAGTAATTCGCCACCGACACGTCAGCAAACTGGAAACAATCGGCCAAGGGCCGGGTAGCCGACGAAGACAGGCATGTAACAATGTGACATGCCTTGTCTTCAAGGAATGTCGTAAGAAAAACACGCATCAGCGAGAATCATGAAGCAAGCCACATCCGCTCAAACTTTTCGAGATTTTCGGGAGCCACAGTAGCCGAAAAAGCTGTTTTTGCGATGCGCCCCGTGCTACCCGTTTGCTACCTGCGGCCAGGGCCTAAGTCCCGCCCAGAAGCCTTGCCTAAAGAGGAAGATGGAGTAACCGATGCTTGCAACTATACGACGTATAGTATACAGTGTATAGGTGAACACGACACCTCAGACGGTTGCGCAAAAAACCACGGCCGAACAGATCGCCAAGGCGGCTCTGAAGATCCTGGAAGCGGAGGGCCCCGAGGCGGTCACCATGCGCCGGGTGGCCGGCGCGGTGGGCATCACGCCCATGGCGATTTATCACCATTTCCCCGGGCGTGAAGCGCTACTCAACTACATCACCGATCGCGAATTTTCGA
>JBPYDQ010000498.1:0-6724 GCA_051986135.1 Terriglobales bacterium
AGTGATCATCACGACCGGCACACGCGCCAGCTCATGATGTGAAAGCGCGGGTGATCGAACGATCCGGTAGTCTTGGCAGTTTCCAACCCCGAGAAACGCCATAATCGCCGAAGTTCATTTTCGCGGAAGGAACCTGAACTGTTCGCGGATGTACCAGGAGTTGGCTCTAATTGGTTGGTCCGAAGTTGACGGCGGTGGTAGTTAAAACCTCTATGGGGGCGCCGTTGAGGAATGTCTTTTGGTATGTCCATTTTTTAACTTCGTCAGAGGCTGGCTTGAACAGTTGTGGAGGGCCATCCAGATAGTCTGTTTCCAAGACGTTGCCCTCGCAGCTGACGGAAAGCAGCAACGTGACAGACCGCGGAGAGTCTTGGGGAATACCGGAAGGTAACGGCAACAATGTTGCGTGCGGAGCGAGCAGTTTTTGATTCATGGTGACGCCAGGCACGTTGCCCCTCTTAAAGAGCAGGCGTTGTAGCCCACAACGGGGGTGGTCGGGGTCATCTGCTCCCTGACCAAATTGTCGGTACACGATGCGAAACGCATGTTCCGCGTAAACGAACACCGGATACACGACGCGGAGCTCGTTCTCGCCTCCGTTTGAAAGATAAGCGGTGTAATAGGGCACGACATGCTTCATTGGCCCAAACATTGGAATGCCTGATAGCAACGCGGACTTGTCGGTCGGAAATTCCACGCGAGCGACATGGATCTGCGTCCACACGTCCAGACGGCAGCTGTCGAGGAAGCCATAAATCTGAGGCGGATTACCGTTGTAAGCGTTGGCCATTCGATGACCGCCTTCGGCACCGTAAATTGTGGCGAACCATTTTTCGGGGATCGGAATGAGCATACTTGCATCCAGGCGAGCACGTTGCTCGAAATCTGCTTCCTTGATGGCTTCGATATAGGAGTGCAAAAGAGCACGTAACCCATCGACAGTGTCGGGGTAAGAGGCCAGCACCTGATTGTTTTTTGTTGGTTGTGCTGCTTCTTGGGCGGAGAGGGGAAGGAGCGGCACCTCGAGCAAAATGAACGAAATCAGCAGTGCCGGACTAGCCCTCATGAGTTTAGTTTAGAACGGTTGTGGTCTGCCGAAACGCTGCAAAATTGCAATTTTTCGTTGTTAGCATAAGCTAGGGCCCGGTAAACGGCAAAACCGCCGAAGTACGTACTAGCCCGAAGCCTTGCGATGTGCAGCCCCTCCAACCACTGCGCAAGGCCAAAAGTGTTTATCCCAACTTATCGCATTAGCCTGCCAACCGTGCCCAGGCCGTCCGGGGCGAGCCGAACGTGGTCCAGTTGAATCTCAGTCGGCTCAGAAGGACGATGGAGCTGCGAGCCGCAAAATCCTTTATCCCAATTTATCCCAATAACCTGCCAATCGTGCCCAAACCGTCCAGAGCAAGCCGAACCGCGTCTTTAGTTTTCAGCGATTTACCAGCGAGCCAGCACGCAATCACCCGTTTGCTAAACCGTTGTACGAGTAAAAACTGTATCGGGGGTTCGAATCCCCCCTCTCCGCCAGAACCTGGAAACCATGTGACTCCGTTTCCGGCTAAGAATCCCGGCTAAGAATTCACATCATATTTTGCATCCGATGCGCAAGCCGGAAGGGCGCCCGTTGCTCAAGCCAGCCGCGGTTTCCGGCTTGCGCTTTCCGAAGTCGTGGTTAACCAGAATTGCCAGCCTCGACTGTCAGCCTCGGGCGCAGTCTCCGGGATCGAGCATGGCGCGGACTTCGGTTTCGCCTTCCCAGCCGGGCCAGTGCTTTTTGTGCAGCTCCATGGAGCGAACGGCGCTTTCGATCGCTTCCTGCTTCGACGCGAGACGAATTTATTGTTTCTTGCCATCAATCTGGGAGCGCAAGCGTTGGCCGCGTTCCCTGATCTCGGGAGTCATCTCGGCGCCAAAGTCCTCCGCTTCGAACACCGCACGGATCTCGACCTCCGACTCACCTTCAGGCGGATTCGGGCAGCGCTTCACCCACTCCACCGCCTCTTCCATCGAGCGGACCTGCCAAATCATGTAACCAGCGATGAGTTCCTTGCTCTCGGTGAATGGTCCGTCGATCACGGTCCGCTTGTCGCCCGAAAATCGAATCCTCTTGCCCTTCGAAGTCGGCTGGAGCCCGCCGAAGGCCAGCATCACTCCGGCCTGCACCAGTTCTTCGTTGAACTTACCCATATCCTCCAGCGCCTTTTGCTTCGGCATAACGCCGGCTTCAGAATCTTTGCTGGCCTTCCCGATCACCATCACTCGCATTGGACTGCCTCCCTTTGTGGCTCAGTTTTCTGAGCTTCTACCCTAACGTCGAATGACGTAGGGAGAAATCGACATAATCCTAAAAGGAAAACTGGGGACAGACGGAACGTTCCCCGATTCTTCGACCACATGGGGATTGGTGAACCCCCGGTTTGTCCCAGTTCCCCCCGTTGTTTTCCGTGCAGATCTGTGTGGTAGATTCGGGCGAGTGCCTTAATCTCGGGGCTTGCGCTCCTTCCATCCTGGGGGCTGGCCGAAATAAAATGAAATTTTCTTGAAGGAGGCTGTCGATTTTGTGGGTTTCCCGCGACTATCTGACGATGGGAAGGCAGTCAAACAGCAGGTTCCTCACCGCCGCTTCGCGCCGGTTCGGAATGACAGCCTTAGGGTTAGGCTCGATTCGTCTATCCCCGTTTTTGCAAGGGTTTCTTACAAAGGAGACGCAGAATGAGAAAGATCATAGCCAGCGCGAAGGTTGCCCTCGACGGCGTCATGCAGGGGCCCGGTGGCCCCCAAGAGGACACAAGCGACGGGTTCGATCTCGGCGGATGGGAAATGAAATTTTCCGACGCCAAGTCAGGCGCCGCAATCATGGGTCTGGTGGGTACCCCCGACAAACTCTACGACCTGCTGCTGGGCCGCAAAACCTACGACATTTTTGCCGGCTATTGGCCCCATGTTTCGGCAGACAACCCAATTGGTGCGGTCTTCAACAAAGCGAACAAATACGTACTGACCGGGAGCTCGGGGAAACTCGACTGGGCCAACAGCCACAAGATGCGCAACCTCGATGACTTGCGGAAGGTCAAGGCCAGCGAAGGTCCGGACATTGTGCTGTGGGGCAGTTCAACCCTCTATCCGCAACTGTTGGAAGCGAATCTCATTGACCGGCTTCTACTGCTCATGTGTCCGATCGTTCTGGGAAGAGGCAAAAAGGTCTTTGGCAGCGTGTCGCACCCCGTGAACATGAAGGTAGTGAGCAGTGAGGTATCTTCGACGGGCGTCATTATGGCGACCTACGAGTACAAAGGGTAGCCAATGAGAAACCTCATCTTCGCAATCAACATGACCCTGGACGGCTGCTGCGACCACTCCAAGATGAATGGCGATGAACAAATCTTTGAGTATTTTACGCACCTCATGCGGGAGGTTGACCTATTCCTTTATGGGCGTAAAACCTATCAGTTGATGGTTCCTTTTTGGCCTGATGTCGCGAAAAACCAATCGATGACAAAAGCGGCGAACGAATTTGCTCAGGCATTCGACTCCATCTACAAACTTGTTTTCTCGCATTCTTTGGACGGCAGCGCTGTAGGAAAACGAACGAGAATTGCGCGTACGGGGCTTCAAGACGAAATATTTAAATTGAAACAAGAACCGGGCAAAAATATTTTGACCGGCGGTGTATCGATTCCTTCACAACTGATCGAGCTTGGCGTGGTGGATGAATATCACGTTGTGGTTCATCCAATCGTGGTTGGGGAAGGGAGACGGTTGTCAGAAGGTATTCGCCTGCAGGAGAGATCGCAATTAAAGCTTGTTGAGTCAAAGGTTTTTAAATCGGGAATTGTTGCGCTTCGTTACCTGAAACAGTGACAGAAAAATCTGCGACAGGGCACGTTTTTTTGCTAATCCTAAGGCAGGCTGCTTGCGCTGACCGCTATATTTGGGCGAATCCCCATCTTGGGCAAAACCGGAGGAAACCATGAAATATATTTGCTTTGCGTATCAGAATGAAAAGAAATGGGAACAGATGTCGGAAAGCGAGAAGAATGCGCTTTTCGATGCATGTTTCGCTTACGATGACGAACTGCGGGCCAAAGGGCACTTTGCAGGTGGGGAAGCCATAGAGGATGCGAGCGCAGCGGTTAGCATACGGTTTAAGGACGGAAAGCTGTCTGTTACCGACGGCCCCTTTATCGAGACCAAGGAGCAATTGGGCGGTGTGGCGATTATTGAAGCGAAGGACCTGAACGAGGCCATTGCCTTGTGGGCCAAGCACCCGGCCATGGTCTTCGACGCGACAGGATTTGAGATTCGCCCGGTTGCCGACATGACAGCACTGAGGGACGCGAGCAAGCAGCGCCGAACGGCCGCGGGAAAGAGCTGATCGCGACTTGCGTGGTGGGCGGGCCGCAGGAGCATCCGTCGCCCGGAGGCGCTTGCGACGAAGGCGTCAGTGACCCGAAGTTCACGGCCCGCGTCGTCGCGGAGACGCGCGCCCTGCTGGCGAAGGTTCCAAAATGAAATGGGAGGATGATTGTAGAAAAAGAGAGTGTGGACCAGGCTGCGAAAATTTGTGGTTTACTTCCGAGGGGAGGCGCGCTTTCGTTCGGCTCGGCTCATATTCCGGCTAAGATTAGCTTCACCAACATAAGATGTGGTTACTGCCCTGGACAATGCAGCTGCCGGTGTGGCCGAGGGTAGGGTGGAAGGGCTTATTTGAAATCTCAAATCACTCCAATCTAGAGCTTTCATTCGCCCGCCACGTCCGGTTAACGTCCACTGATCACCAGCTTTGATCTTCGTTTTAATTTTCACGACTCCAATCTACTTTCCTTCTGCCGTTTCTATTGGACATGTAGAGGAAACAACCGATGTCGCGAATGCAAACGAAGGCCCGGCGCTTGTTGTGCCGTGCCGAAGCTGTCATCCCCATGATGTTGTTTGGAGTTCCGCTCGAAACCACAAAGACCAAACTGACGGCGCATGGCTGCGCGTGCACAGAAGCCCTTTCCGTTGCTCTGCGCGGGCAATCACGGCTCTCGGTTGAGAAAGAACCCTCCAGTACCGATCGAGAACTCCGCGAGGGATCTGAGATTCTCCTTGTACGTGCGTGTGACCGTGTATTCCTTGCCGCCCTTCACCCGGAGACCATATTCTCCCGTCGGGTATGGTTTGATCTCTTCCACAAATGAAGCGTTCACCAGGACAGAGCGATGAATCTGAATGAATCCGAACGGCTCGAGTTTCTTCGCCACCACGGAAATCGACTCGCGCAGGAGATAGGAAATCGACTCCTGCTGGAGCAACACGTAGTTGCCCTCGGCGATAACGGCGACCACATCCCCGGGATTGATAAGAAGGATTTTACCTTTGACCTTAATGGCCACCCGGATAGATGACTGCATAGATGGCCGGCGGGCTCCGTTGCGCTCGCCTGGTCCAGATCGGGCGTCAGTGAGCATGATCGCCCGAGTCCGCCGACGTTCCGTCCGACCACTCGGGCACCGGAACGATGAACTCGGTCACTGGCTCAGGAGCACCGTTAAAGTGTGGACTCAGCAGAACCGGGACGTCAGTGCCAAGCGCGCCTGCGCCCCAAGTATTAGCGTCTTTCACGGGAACGTAAAACATGAGATGGGGAGCGCAGTTCCCGCATTTGCTGTTAAGGAACCCTTGCTTCGAGAGCATGTAGGCCATCGCGCCAGGCTCAAGGGCGGGCAGTTCCCCTTTCTCAATCGCGGCCTTCATACCCTCGCGCATTTCAGCTTTCGATTTTCCAGCCAATGCCAAATGTGTCCTAAGCAAAGTGATCGGCAGCACTGTCCTGGCAGCCTGCGGGTTGTAGCAAACCGGACCGCGCCTCCTAGGGTTCCAAAACTCGGGACTGTTGTCGAATTGGTCCATCCACGAGCGCTCTACGTTGCAGACAAAGCCGTTCGTGCCTTTGACCGCAGTTTCATAGCCATCCCTTCCGAGGACCATAACCGTGGCGTCCTTGGCAACGGACGGCGGAGCTGCGGACCGTGCTAGGGCGATCTCGTCATTGCGGTCCATGAGGTACTGATCGAGCGGGACCATGCTGGTGGGATACGGATTTTTCAGGTCTGCGGCGCGTCCTGGCCGCGCCGCGCATAGTACGGCAACCAACGCGAAAGTTCTTAATGTGATTGTCCTGACCATTTTTCGGTTCATTGATTTCCCCCTTCGGAGACGGATTGCAATACACCTTCGAGACCTATGTTGATTGAACCCCTTTGCATTGGTTTCTCGATTTCCACTCCCTGGTGGCTGAAACCGCTGTCGCGCTCTGTCTCATTGAGACATTCCTACATAACCGGTGCAGCCGTTCCATCCGACCATTTGCCAACCGGAATCACGAACTCGGTGATCGGCTCCGGACCGTCCCGAAACTGCGGATTCAGCGTGACCGGCGAGTCGGGCAGATCCGCACCCCAGGAGGATTTGTCGGTCAGGGGAAAATAGAACATCAGATGAGGTACGTAATGGCCAAGGGCGTCATTAAGGTAGCCTGCCCGCGACATCATGTAGGACATCGCTCCCGGCCCCGGTGCGGGGAGTTCTTTCTTGTCGAATCCGGCCTTGAGGCTGTCGATCATCTGAGCTTTCGACAACCCGGCTAATACCATTTCCGTCCGCTTGAACGTGAGAGGCAGAATGGATCGCGCGGCTGCCGGATTGAAGCATTGCGGTACACGTATCCTGGGGTTCCAGA
>JBPYDQ010000499.1:0-14844 GCA_051986135.1 Terriglobales bacterium
CCTGCTTCTTAGTATCGGCTGTCATCCATGGGAGGTCCTCGATGCCGGCCCCGAGCGCCTTCTCGAGCGAATCCACCATCCGCAGCATGCGCTCTCTCCCTTGGCTGCCGAACGTTTCGGTGACGTACGGCTGTCCGAGCGCTTCACCCAGCAGCTCGTCCGTGAAGCGTACACAGCGCTTCCAGCGGGGCTGCAACTCCTGCTGTCCGGAAAGGTAGCGCCCAAAAAAATCGAAGTCCTCGCGAACGAAGGGCTCGGAGAGCATGGCAGCGGCGGCGTGGACAGTCTGCCATCGCAGGTACGACTTCCAGTCGCTCAGAGGAATGGTTGCGATGGCGGAATTGACCCGCTGGAAGAAGTCGGGGGGAACTACATTCACTTCGCTGAATGCGGGTACGTTCGAAGTCGAGAAGAAATGCTGAAATTCGAGATTCGGTGCGAGCGCAGTCAATTCAGAAACTTTCATTTTGTGATCGCGATTCTTGGGGTCGCGCATCTTGACGCGATCGAGCGAGGCTTCTGCCAGCTTCTTTTCGATGTCCATGACGCGGGCAGCTTCCCGATTTGCGGTGCTTTCATCGTCACCGATCAAGGTGAACATGCGCACCACATGGGCCAGATATTTTTCGCGGGTTTCCTTCGATTTCGCGTCATCCTTGAGGTAGTAGTCGCGGTCGGGCAAGCCTAGACCGCCTTGGTGGATCCCCGCAATTTCCATGCTGGCGTCGTGTAGATCGGGTTCGGAGCTGAAGGCAAACACCGCTTTCACATCTTTGGATTGCAGGTAGCTCAGGGTATCGATCAACTGTGGGCGAGTCGCAATGGATGCGATATGGGCCAGGTCGGACTTAATGGGATCGAAACCTTTGCCGTTCACCTCCGCCTCTTCCATACAGGAATGGTAGTAGTCGCCAATTTTCTGTATCACCGGCGATCGATCAGACGCGGTCGCGGCTTTCTCCAGAATATCCCGCAGCACCTGACGGTTATATTCGGCTAGCTGATTGAAACGCCCCCAGCGCGACTGGTCCGGCGGGATCGGATTATTCTTGCGCCAGCTCCCACAGGCATATTCATAAAAGTTCGTACAGGGATCGATTGTTCTATCGATGGCAGCCAGATCGAAAGAACGGGGACGCTCGACTGCCGGCGAAGCGGAGGCTGGCTTCTGGGGAGTTCCCGAGGGGTTTTCAGAAGCATCGGCAGTCAGGGCAATAATGAAAGCCATCAAGACAAGAGTCAGCACGGCTTTTCGGGTCATTGGACGTCCTTTGGGTGAATACGGTGTAGGGATCATACACCGACGCGAATAGTGTTGGTGGACGGGGACCTGACTAGTGCCTTGAGCATGTTGCTGCGAGCTTCGAAGTAAGACTGACGATTCCCGAGATCAAGCCATCGAGCATTGCTGCAGGTTTTTCAGCAGTCGAGGCGGCGGAATCACCGTGTGGTATGTGAGCACGACGAGAATTCTCGTCCGCATGAACAGCAGCACAAGAAGAATTACGGATGCAAGAGGCGTCGCTCGCTCCTAAACAGCGTTCGGCCGCGACCGCCGAGCGGATACCGAATAGTGAATCGTGAGCAGCACGAGAGTCCTTACAAGTCATTACTTTTAATAGCCTTACTTCGACACACGCCCCTCGCCGATCATTGGTCCCAGACTTCGCCGGGAAGCAGCAGGCAAGACGGCCGGGACTAGGAACTGTGTCCAGCAACTAATCCTTGTCAAGCGGTCTCTAATAAGGTAAGAGATATGTGTTTCGGGGAGAATCCATATGAAACGGAGCACCAGCATCTCGCTCCTGTCGTTGGCGGCTCTGGTCTGCTGGCTGTTAACGACTTCTGCCCAGGCTGATTCTAATATTCGCATCGTTCGCCTCAGCCACGTGCAAGGGACGGTCGAAATCGATCGCGGCAATGGACAAGGTTTTGAGAAAGCCTTCCTCAACATGCCCATCACCGAAGGCGTTAAGTTGAAAACCGGCGATGATGGCCGCGCTGAAGTGGAATTGGAAGACAACACTGTCGTCCACCTGGTTCCAGATAGCACGCTGAAGTTCACCGTTCTGTCATTGCGGGATTCTGGTGCGAAAGTCTCAACGGTTGACTTGGGGACCGGAGAAGTCTATGTAAGTTTCACAGGAAAACAGGATGACGAGTTCACGGTCACCTTTCGCGATGAGAAGACTACGCTTAGGCATGCTGCTCACTTCCGATTAAGCCTCGATGAAAGCACGGCCGAGCTGGCTGTCTTCAATGGCGACGTTCAGGTGGATGGTCCTGGGGGAGGAGTAAAGCTCTCCAAGAGAGAGACGGGGACCTTCGATTTCAGCAGCAACGATCAATGGACTGTGGCTAAGAATGTGGAACAGGATCCTTTCGACGCGTGGGACAAGCAGGCGGAGGAGTATCACCAGAGGTACGAAGCATCGAATTCCTATGGTTCGCCGTACAGCTACGGCTTCAACGATCTGACCTACTACGGGAACTATATGAACGTGCCCGGCTATGGCATGTGCTGGCAGCCCTATTTCACCGGCCTGGCCTGGAACCCGTACATGGATGGTGCGTGGCTGCTCTATCCTGGATTCGGCTACAGCTGGGTCTCTGCCTATCCCTGGGGTTGGGCGCCATATCACTATGGCAGCTGGATCTTCGCTCCGCCGTATGGCTGGGTGTGGCAACCAGGTAATACCTGGGTCGCCTGGAACCGTCTGCCGCCGGTGATCAACCCGCCGCGCAATTACATTCCGCCTCGCGCGCCAGTGATGAACCAACCCTCGATGGTGACCGTGGGCCGCGGTCCGACCTCATCCAGCCTGTTGCCGGGCCTCAGGCCTGGCTCCAAGCTGGTATTGGATGCCCCCACGGCTGGGATTGGAGTGCCACGGGGTATCAACAACCTGAGCCGGGTGAATCGTGATTTTGCAACTCATGGTCAAGCCAGAGTCGGCATCCCGGGCAACTCCCGAGGTGCGGCCATGACCGCTACACCGATGGGCCATGGAGCCGGCGCCATGACGCTGGCGGGTCCGGAAGGACACTGGGGCTCGATGAGTGCAGGCCACGCCGCGTCACCAGGTGGACATTCCGGCGGGGGCAGTAGCCACAAGTAAGCTCAAAGGCGGGTAAAACAGGGCGACCCTCGGGTCGCCTTGTTCATGAAACAACAATGCCCGCGTATCCAACGACTGCGTCGCGATCGCCGGAAATATCTCCCGAAGTCGCGTACTTGATCAGCTCGGCTGATTTTGCTCCCAGAATCTTGGCGGCGATTAGCATGGCAACCGCCGGACCATAACCGCACATGCTGATGTTCTCGCTGGTGACCACCTCATACAGTCCTTGTGAGTCAAGCGCAAGCATACGATCGATGGCGCGAGCGTCCTTTCGGCGCGTCAAAGAGTCAGACTCGTAATGGTTCATGTCACTGGATGCGATGACTAGTACGGGTTTGCCCGCCTGCGCAACAGTATTGCCAACAGCATCTCCGAGCGCGTGAAGCACCGGAAAGCGGCTTGTTCCCACGGCGATCGGTACAAACTTGAAATGATCGAGCTGCGCTTGCAAAAACGGCAGCTGTACTTCAACCGCATGCTCATACCGATGTGCACTGGCATCCTCGCTCAGCAGAGCACATCTTGATTTCAGCTGATCGGCGATTTCACCATCCACAGCGACCGTGCCTAAGGGTGTTTCCCACTCACCCCCACTTAGAATGGAGAGCGGCGTGCCCATGCCGGTGTGGTTGGGGCACATAATAATGAAGGTCTGCGGTAACTTCAGGCGGGCATAGACGGCTCCCGCAACATGTCCCGAATACATATAACCAGCATGTGGAGCGACGCAGCCCAGCGCCGCTATAGGTTGCACTTGGCTTCGAGTGAACGACTTTATATCGGCGCGAAGTTTTTCAGGGTTGCGGGGATAAAACTGCCCCGCAACGGCGGGATGGCGAATGGTGATTGTGCCCATGAGCGCCTCCTTTCCGAAGAGCGGCTCAGCTGGCTCCATCACGGCTGGAAAGCGCTCGGAAGAGCGCCGCAGTTTTCTCCAGCGGCAGCGCCTCAGCCCGAACGTTGGCCTTTACTCCAGCCTGTTCCAGAGCTGCTTTCAGGGTTGCGGGCTCGTACTGCAATTTTAGATTGTTCCAAAGCGTCTTGCGTTTTTGTCCGAAGGAAAGTTTTAGGAAATCGATGAACGCGTCTTCGGTAACGCATAGCTCATCCAGTTGCGGAGCCAGGGTGAGGCGCAGGGCCGTCGAATGTACCTTGGGGGGAGGATTAAAGGCACCCGGCGCAAGCGTGAACAGCTTTTCGACCTTGGCATACAGTTGGGCGGTAGCCGAGAGCAGGCCGTAGTCACGGCTTCCAGGCTTGGCCACAATCCTGTCGGCGACTTCGCGCTGCACCATGATGATGAGATTGTCGAAATACCTGCGGTATTCGAAGAGCCGTAACAGGATGTCAGAAGTAATGTAATAGGGAAGATTGCCGACCAGACTTGCTGGGTCGGGCGCGTATTCCAATCCCGGGCGCGAGATGCCGGGCTTGGGGCCAAAGATCGTGTCGAAATCAATGGCCAGCACGTCTCCCTCGATGATTTCCACGTTCGAAGCCAGGGCAAATCGCATACGCAGCTGCGCGGCCAGCACTTTATCGAACTCAATGGCGATGACTCGGCGCGCTCTGGCCACCAGCCGTCGGGTGAGCACACCTGTCCCGGGACCGATTTCAAGAACGGTCTTTTGCGATACATCGCCCAGAGCCTCTACGATTTTCTGGGCGGCGGATTCGTCCCGCAGAAAGTGTTGACCGAGTTTAGGCTTAAGCTGCCTGGACCGTGGGACCACGACACCGGAACCTTTTGGCACGTTGACCCTCTTTTCCATTGCCATTTACACTCGAACTTCACCCCAGGACCGCGCAGGTGTATAGCCGTGTGTCCATTAACAACTATGATAGCCTGCGTCGGCGCCGATGAGCGACTTTGGAGATGGTGAGCTGATGGATATAGCATTTGTCGCCTCCGAGTGCGTGCCTTTTTCCAAGACCGGAGGCTTGGCCGACGTGGTCGGGGCTCTTCCACGAGCCCTGGCTAATTTGGGGCATCAAGTCAGCGTATACGTCCCTCGTTACCGGCAGACGAAGCTGCCGGAAGCACGCGTCGTGGTGCGGAGCATTACCGTGCCCTTCGATGACCGTTACCGCTTTTGCTCGGTGGTCAGTGGCGGTGAGCAGCAGGGCGTGAAGTATTACTTCGTGGACTATCCCCCCTACTTTGATCGGGATGCGCTGTATGGAACGTCGGCAGGCGATTATCCGGATAACGCCGAGCGCTTTGCCCTGTTTTCTCGCGCCGTGCTTGAGGCTTCCAAGATTCTGGGTGTTCCCAACGTGTTTCATTGCCATGACTGGCAATCCGCTCTGGTTCCGGTTCTGTTGCGCACCGTATATCGGGAAGACCCGGCATTCCGCGACGCAGGCTGCGCCTTCACCATCCACAATATGGGCTACCAGGGCCTGTTTCCATCGGAGATTCTGCCGCTGTTGATGCTGCCTTGGGACCTGTTCACCATGAGCAAAATGGAATTTTTCGGCCAAGTGAACTTTCTTAAAGGCGCGCTGGTGTATTCCGATTTCATCACCACGGTTAGCAAGAAATACAGCCAGGAGATTCAGACTTCCGAATACGGCTTTGGGCTCGAAGGCGTTCTCCGTGCTCGTGCGGCTACGGTAACCGGGATCCTCAACGGGGTGGATTACCAGGAGTGGAGTCCGGAGTGCGACCAGTTTGCGGCCGCGAAATACTCGGCGGACGATCTCAGCGGTAAGGCCAAATGCAAGCAGGATTTGTTGGCGACCTTCGGCGTCACTGGCGCGAATCCCAAGCTGCCGGTAATCGGGATTGTCTCCCGCTTCGCGGCCCAGAAGGGTTTTGACCTCATCTCCAATGTTATGGACCGGCTCGCTCGCGAAGATATGATCATGGTCGTGCTCGGCGCCGGCGACAGGGAATACGAGGAGATGTTCTTACGTTTGAATCGCCAGTTCCCACAAAAGATCGCGGTCAAGATTGCCTACAACAACGAACTCGCCCACAAGATCGAGGCCGGGAGCGATATGTTCCTCATGCCCTCCCGTTACGAACCATGCGGTCTCAACCAGATCTACAGCCTGAAATATGGCACAGTACCGATTGTGCGCGCGACCGGCGGCTTAGACGATACGATCGAGCCCTGGGACGCCAGAACCGGCAAGGGCACGGGTTTCAAGTTCAGCGACTATAGCGGTGAATCCCTATTGCTGACCGTTCGCCAAGCTCTGCAAGCCTATCGCGATCAGACGTCCTGGCAGGTGCTCATGCGCAATGGCATGGGCAAGGACTTCTCCTGGAACGCTTCCGCCAAGGAATACGTTCGGGTATACGAGCGGGTGCGGCAGCTGCGCTCGGCCAACGCCGCCTAGTGAAATTGCTAACTACGACGGCGAGGGTGACGCCCTCGCCCTTCCACTCGGCTCAGGCCGGGCTCGGCAGGCCAGACAGCAGCTGCTACCTCGCTACTTGGTAAAATTTCAACTTGGGTGTCCTCCTGTGCCGCCTCCGCTCAAAACCATCTTCCACGTCGACATGGATGCATTCTTTGTCTCAGTCGAAGAACTATATGATCCCTGGCTGAAGGGCAAAGCAGTCGTTGTTGGTGGACAGCGCGATGAGCGAGGCGTGGTGTCGGCTGCATCCTATGAAGCGCGCAAATTCGGGGTTCACTCGGCCATGCCCCTGCGCACTGCGGCGAAACTCTGCCCGCAAGCTACCTTCGTAGATGGCCATCCCGAGCGTTATCGCGATTACTCCGAGCGCGTCTATGAACTTCTGAACAAGTTTTCCCCGCTGGTAGAAATGGCCTCGATAGACGAGGCGTATCTGGACATGTCGGGCACCGAGCGCCTGCACGGCCCACCGTTACGCGCTGCTCACTCGCTCCATGCCAGAATGAAAATGGACACCCAACTTAACTGCTCGATTGGCGTCGGAACATCTCGGCTGGTGGCGAAGGTATCATCGGCCCAGGCCAAGCCGAATGGCGTGCTCTGGGTTTTGCCGGGCCAGGAAGCCAAGTTTCTGGCTCCGCTTGATATCCGCGCCATTCCTGGAGTTGGCAAAGTAACCGAACAAAGCCTGCACGCGTTGGGGATTCGCAAAGTTGGCGATTTAGCTGAAAGGGACAACGGCTTCCTCGAACAGCGGTTTGGCAAATGGGGCTTGGCCCTCGCCGGAAAAGCTCAGGGAAAAGATGCTGGAGGCTGGTTCGACACTGCTGTGGGTGAGGAGACTGACGCGAAGTCGATGAGCCATGAGCATACCTTCAATGAGGATACCCGGGATCTCGACCAGCTCATAGCAACGCTAATGCGGCTCTCGGAGATGGTGGGGCGTCGGTTGCGCGAGAGCGGCACGCATGCGCGTACCATCCAGCTAAAGCTGCGATATAAAGACTTCACGACTATTACCCGGGCCCATACTCTTGCGGTGGCGACCCAGCTTGACAACGAGATCTTCGAGCAGGCGCGGCAACTTTTTCGAAAGAATTGGCGCGCGGGAGCAGCTGTGCGCCTGTTGGGAGTGCAGGCATCGTCGCTCGAACCTCGACCCCCGCAAATCGAGCTACTCGACGACGATCGGCAACAAAGGTGGAAACAGGCATTGTCGGCTGCGGACCGCCTTCGCGACAAGTACGGCGAATCGAGTGTCTCTCTTGCCACCGGATTGAAAGGACGCTTCCGGGAACGCACCCATGAGAATCCAGCAGGATTGCCGGGAAAGAATCCGGCAAAATCCGATACCCCAGGTTAGAGCAGCCGGCATATGTGCCCGAACATCAGGACCCTGGAATAACCTTCAAAATTGCGTACCCTCTACCCATCACCCCCGAATGTCGTACGTCTCTCGGGAAATTCCCAAGCTCTGCTTTGCTGAAGCCATCCGGTTGGCGGAGCTTCGCGCATACGGAGGCACGGATACTGCGATCTTATTTGTAATTCTGCTGATCGGCTGGCCGCTAGGACTCAATCGGGACGTATCCGATCGGCGCTTTCTTTTGGTTATGGTTTGTCGCTACCGGAATTCCATAATTCCATGGAGTCTAACCGGCCACTCTCGACTAGACCCTTATCGGCTCGCGTGTCTTCCCCGACGAAAGAGGTAGAAAACCGGAATTCCCGCCACGATTACCAGGGTCCCCATCAAGGAATTCCTGAGATTATCGGTAAATGTGTAATAGAGGAGTGCCGCGGAGGCTGCGATGAAGAGTGCGGGAACGACAGGATATCCCCAGACCTTATAAGGCCTGTCGGTTCCCGGTTCGCGCCACCGGAAAACAAAAAGCGTGCTGCTGGTGACCATGTAGAAGAGCCACTCCGCAAATATGGCGAGTGAGAACAACTGGCGAAAGCTGCCGCCGACGAGCAGCAAAAGACAAGCCAGAATCGCCTGCACAACAATGGAAGTCGAGGGGGTATGGAAACGTGGGTGAACCTTGGCCAGAGCGGGGAAGAAATAGCCATCGCGGGCTACCGCGAATGGTACCCGGCCGCCACTCATGGTAGTTCCGTTCAGAGTTACGAGCATGGAGAGGGCCATGGCAGCAGAAACGATGCTTGCTCCGGCCTGGCCCAGCGTTACCGCCATAGCATCGGATGCGGGTCGCGGGGAAGCGGCCACCGCGGCTGCCGGGAGAACATACTGAACCGCGGCGTTGACGAGAACGTATAGAGCGGCCACAATACCGACTCCCGCCACCAGCGCAATGGGGATGCTGCGCTCGGGACGGCGTATCTCGCCGGCCACCATGTTGAGATCATTCCAGCCGTCATAGGCCCACAGTGCGGCGACCAGCGCTGCCATGAATCCTGTAATCCCGCCTTTGGCGCCGGCAAAGTCAGTCGCGAAGTTGCGCCAGCTGCCGGCGCTCGCGCCGAAGCCTACAACCACTATGGCCAGGATGATGCCGACCTTCAGAATGGTGAACACCAGTTGGAAATCGCCTGCCTTTCGAATTCCGACGTAGTTCAGAATCGAAACGAAGATAGCGGCGGCAATCGCGACCAGTTGTCCATAGCTGATAACCATGGGAGTCGTGGCGACATTGCGATTGAAGAACGCAAGCACCGGGAACGTGCCAAGGATACGGACGAAGCCGGTGGTCACGGTGGCGATCGACGCGGGTTTGGAAATCAGAAACGTGGTCCAGGCATACAGAAACCCGGGGAGCGGGCCGTAGCCGTCGCGCACGTAAACGTACTCTCCGCCGGCTTCGGGCTTCATCGTTCCCAGTTCTGCGTACGTAAGCGCTCCAAAAAATGACAGGAAGCCACCGACAATCCACGCCAGATACACAAGTTTGGCGGATCCGACCGCCTGCATCATCTCGCTGGGAACAAGAAAAATGCCGCTGCCGATGATGGTTCCAACCACCACCGCGCTGGCATGGCTGACGCCTAGATCGCGCGCCAGTTCTGGACCAGTGCTGGTCCGTTCTGCAATCTGCTGGGACATTGGCGCTGAGTATACGCGAAGTTGACGGTGCTTCAACTGCGGAGATTGGGGAGCTCACTCGAACCTCAGCGCGTCCTAATTTTTGGCGGGCAAGTTGCCGCGCGCGAACAGGCCACTCGCCAAGTATCCTATGGCGAAGGTGACGCTGGTGCCGATGGCGACATACCAGGTCCAAGGAATGCGGGTTCCCAGCCAGACATAAACTGCGACAGCAAAGCCCAAGATCATGCCGACAGTGGCTCCATTCTGATTGGCACGCCGAGTCAGCACGCCGAGCAGAAACACACCGAGCAAGGCCCCATACGCCACCGATACGATAGAAAGGCCAACTTCTACGACGCGCGAAACCTTGTGCAGCGAGAGGACGGCAAGCACAAACAGCACTGCCGCCCACAACAGGGTAGTCAGCTGCGATCGCCACAGCCGGGTGCGCTCATCCGCCCCGGGATGGCGCCGCAAATAGAAATCGATGATTGAACTGGAAGATAGCGAATTCAGCGCAGCACTTAAATTCGACATGGCTGCCGCCAGGATCGCGGCAATCAGCAACCCTGAAATTCCAGGCGGCATGTGGTGCACGATGAAGGTCGGATAGATGAAATCGGCCTTTCCGAATGTCTTCGACGGCAGCCGGTAAAAAGCGTACAGCATGACTCCGACGATGAGGAAGAGCGCGAATTGGAAAAGAATGGCAACTCCGCTGGACAGGAGCGCGAGCACCGATTGGCGCTGGTTCCGCGCGGCCAGCAGTCGTTGGACGATGAGCTGGTCGGTGCCGTGGCTGGCGGTCGTCAGGAATGCACCCCCGATCACGCCGGCCCAAAAGGTATAGGGGGCCCAGAAGTTCGTACTGAAGTCGAAAACCCGCAGCTTGTTGGCCTGCTCCGCAAAACCGTAAACCCCGTACCACCCTCCGGGCACCAGCTGCAGAATCGTGAAAACCCCCACCACGGTTCCAGCAACGTAAATCACGGTTTGCACGACGTCGGTCCAGATAACGGCCGCCAGCCCGCCCTCAAAGGTATAGATCAGAGTCAGCACGGTGATGATGGCGATGGAGGCAATCTCGCCTGTACCCAAGGCAATCCGAATCACGATCGACACGGCGTAAACGCGCACTCCTTCTGCCGCGGCCCGCGTTAAGAGGAAAAGACCGGCAGTGACGGATCGCAACCGCCCGCCAAACCGGCGTTCAATGAGTTGATAGGCGGTGTAGAGATCTCCCCGAAAATAATGAGGAAGCAGGATGAAGCTGATGATGATTCGACCGATCAAGTAGCCAAACACGACCTGCAAGAACGTCAAGTCTGTGTCGTACGCCAGTCCAGGGATACTGATGATAGTCAGAGTGCTGGTTTCGGCGGCCACGATGGAGAGAGCGATGGCCCACCAAGGGATATTCCGGTCGGCCAGGAAGTAATCACGCAGCGAGCCTTGCCGCTTGCGAAAGCGCAGTCCGAACAGTGTAATCCCTGCCAGGTAAACCGCGATGATGAGCAGATCGAGCTTGTTCACGGACGGTATTCGTTTAGTAAGGCCGGTCTGTGGCCCGGACGTCGCGATCGCGCCCCGTCGCCGACAGGTGTAGCGCAACACGCAGCGAACAACCGCAGGCACGGCAAAGCCAAAGAACTAGAGTACCGAGCCAGGGCAGCAACCCGATAGAGCTTTTCCGGGTACCTGTATGAAGTTTCCTGCGTGTGATAGAAGTTGCCTGTGAGCATATTCCTGGGCATCGATGCCGGTGGCAGTAAAACGACTTGCGTTGCAGGCGATGAAACTTCGGTTCTAGCCATCGCAACAACCGGGGGAAGTAATGTTGTCCGCGGGGGAGAGGCGGAAGCGCGCACCGAATTGCATGAAGCCATGCATCTAGCGTGCGCCTGCGCCAAAGTGAACCTCGCAGAAGTAAAGAGCGTTTGCATCGGCATGGCGGGTGCGGCTCGGCCAGTGATCAGTTCGATCGTGAAGGGCATGGTTGCGGAGATTTTCTCTGGCGAAGTCGAAGTTGTGGGCGATATGGTCATCGCGCTGGAGGCAGCTTTCGCAGCCAAACCCGGCGTTATTGTGATCGCCGGCACCGGTTCTATCGCGTATGGGAGAAACAAAGACGGCCACAGCGTGCGGGCCGGGGGCTGGGGCTTTGCCATTTCCGATGAAGGTTCCGGGCATTGGATCGGCCGCGCCGCGGTTTCGGGTGTGATGCGCGCCCAAGATGAGTATGAAGCTCCCCCCACCGGACTCGCGCTGAGCATTCTCGATGCCTGGCGTCTAGAGAGATTGGACGAACTCGTGCTGGCAGCGAACGCCTCCCCCGGGCCAGACTTTGCAAATCTTTTCCCCCATGTGCTGGCTGCGGCCGATGCGGGCGATCCCATCGCGCGGAGCGTGTTGACGCGAGCCGGCGCGGAACTTGCCAGCCTGGCCAAGATCGTCATCGGGCGAATCTTTGAGCAAGCCCCGACGGTCCCGGTGGCCATGTCCGGCGGTGTATTTCGCAATTCAGCCCTGGTGCGCAATGTTTTCAACAATAGCTTGAGATCGGACTACCCCCAGGTGGCGGTGGCGCCAACTGTAGTCGACCCGGCAGAGGGCGCACTGGAGTTGGCTCGTAGAAGCATACGGAAAGGCTAAGCACATTGCCGATCGAATCCTAAATACCAGATGGGCAACCCCGGTCTTATTCACCTCGAAAGGGGTGCTCTATCCGAATGCCGCCCAACCGGCAGGCGGCGCATGAGCATTCTTGCGCATTCCCATTCCTGCGCATTCCTAAGATATCGGCTGTTGAGATATCGGGTGTTGTGGGAATTGCTGGAGTACTTGTTACTGGAGGGCGAGTGGAACGCGAGTTCTACTCGAATTCTTTCGTGGCGGTTAACTGGGAACGCTTACAAATCCAGGCTGTCATGGTTCCTACAATCGCTACGGATTCAAAATCATCTCCGATTTGAACGGCAGAGAGCGCACGCTCACCCAGAAAGTCTGCCGCGTGCTGGCTGGAGTCACTCGAATAGGTGTGCCGGCTAAGCGACAAACCAAAGCCGTCCTTCAGCAGTCCTGGAGTGGCTTGGGAAGTACAGTCACATCGCGCGGAATTGGCGGCGCGGATTCAACCGGAAGCACGCGCAAACCGCCCAGCGGCTCGAGCGTCAGCGTCAGGGTGGCGGCGCACTGCGAACACAACCAGAAGTGTACCGTCTCTCGCTGCGGGGTTTCGTCAAGCTGGCTAGAATTCTCATCCACCGCCGAAATCGAAATGGAGGTGATTTCGAATTGAAATAGCCGGCCTTCGGCAAGCGAAGTCAGAGGCCGTCCGCAACTCGGGTTGGCGCATTGGGAAATCATCACGCGCAAATGACAGTAAACGCTCGCCAGCTCACACCCAATACAGTGACTGCTGTATTTTGGCGTAATCTGTACTCGGTGACCTCGCGAATCTGCCGTGCCCGCGATTGGGACACACGCATCTGAATAGCGCAGCCGAAGACGCCCCTATGCCACCTGCGGTAAAGACTTCCGATTATGTTCCTGTTTCAGCGTTGCTCCCGCCCAAACCTACTTTGCCCACCCTGCGTGCTCGAGCAGCTCACTGTAAGGGGTGTGACCTTTACCTGAAGGCAACACAAACGGTTTTCGGAGCGGGGCCGGCAAACGCCCGTGTGATGCTGGTGGGCGAGCAGCCCGGCGATCGTGAAGATTTGGCGGGCAAGCCCTTCGTAGGTCCGGCGGGTCGGGTGCTGGATGATGCATTGGTCGAAGCGGGCATCGAACGCAACGACGTTTATGTCACCAACGTGGTGAAGCACTTTCGCTGGGAAGGCGCAGCTCGCGGTAAACGGCGTATTCACAAGAAGCCGCGCGGTTGGGAGATTCAAGCCTGCCGTCCTTGGCTCGACGCAGAACTGGCCGTGGTACGCCCCGAGGTGCTGGTGTGCCTGGGGGCCAGCGCCGCCCAAGCTTTGCTTGGTCGTCAATTCAGTGTGACCCGGCAAAGAGGCGAGCTGGTCGACTCCAGCTTAGCTCCCAACGTGTTAGCCACCGTCCACCCCTCTTCGGTTTTGCGCGCTCCTGATTCGGAAACTCGCCGCAGCGAGATGCAAAGATTCGTCGAGGACTTGAAGCAAGTTGCACGTATGCTTACGCCGAGGGCCGCCTGATCTGGTAAGTAGCTGGTCACCGTCCGTTTAGGGCGTAAGGCCCACGCAAAGTAGATGAAAAGCCACTGTCACTGACGTGCCGGTTCAAACGGCAATCCTGTCAGGTTAAACCTGTAGAAAGGCATCGGCGGCCTGGCAGGCCGAATCCAAGGGTCACAGGGGGAAACATGGCGGACAAGGTGAAGAAGCTCGGACTCAAGAGAGATTACAAAAAGTATCTGTATTTCATTGATGGCGAAGGGAATGTTTGCCAAAAGGACCGCTCCGGGAATGGCCAGTCCAAGGTGCTGGTGACGAAGGCCGTCAGCCGCGATAACAAGTACCTATACTTTATAGACGGCGACGGCGATGTCGCTCGATCCACACGGTCTTCGGGGCGAAAGAAGGCAGCCTGATCCGACCCGAAAAAATAGGGGCGGCTGCCGAGCCATCCATGACTCCGGCACCCGCCCTTCGGGTCACAAGGAGGATTCACCTCCTTAATACGACACGGTGCTGGCAGTGGAAATCGGGCTCGTCCTGTATCCCGAGGGGTACATTCCTGTAGCCGGTTGGTCCTAGGAACACGCGCAGATTCCCGGCGCAAAGGTCCATCGAATTCTTCGGCTCTAGCGGCCGTGATGACAGGGCCGAAGCCGGCCTCCTCTGTCTGCGCCTTTAAGACGGAGACCTTAATTACTTATATTGCAACTTGAATTAGCCACTTCGGCGGAGGGCCGGGAACCTGGGCCCTGGCGGCGCTAATGTGCTAAGCCGATGTGCCGGGTTGCACGGGAGGCTCGGCTGATTGACAAGTGGTCAGGGAATGCATCCCAGCACTCTTGGCTTTCATGCTGCGAAGCTGCCGTTCCGCAAGCACGCGATAATACTCGTACGCGCCCAGGACCCGCTGCTCCTCAGGTGACGAGGCTACCGTCGAAAGCGCCATCTTCCAATAAGCAACGCGGAATACGGTATAGGCGAGGCTATAGAGGCCAACGGCCTTGCCGCGATCAAGTCCGCTGATTCGCCGAAACTCGGACAGAAAAAATTCAGCGGCATGATCATCTAAGCTCCACTCGACGATCGCCCCGGCCAGATCCCAGGCAATGTCCGTCGGTCCCGGAAAGAAGTGGTCGTCGCCGTG
>JBPYDQ010000500.1:0-4461 GCA_051986135.1 Terriglobales bacterium
GCGATTTTACGCCAACTACGATGTTGGCACAGCTTCCGGTTTGACGACTGGGAAATTGCCTTCACTGCTCGACAGAAGGCAGAACATAGTCCGTCAAGAGTTTTTCAGTCTGCTCATGCATGCCGGGTGTGCTGTAGTTGGTGCTGGTAATGACAACTGATAGGTCTAAGCCGGGGAACACCGCGACCTTGTTGCCGCCGTTCCCACTCATAAAGAATGCGGGATTGCTCTTGTCACCGGATTTGAACGACTTGAGCCACCACAAGTAGCCGTACTCGGTGGCGTCGTCGATACGGGCATGGGCCTGAGTGGAAGTGCGAACCCACTTTTCATCGACGATCCTCTGGCCTTGCCATTGGCCCCGGCCGCGGTAAAGGTCGGCGATCTTTAACAGGTCGCGGCCGGAGAGCCGCAGTCCACCGCCGGTCATCGGGATATTCATGGGAGAGAAAACCCATTGCGCGTCGGTAATCCCCAGCGGCCCAAAGAGCTTTTGCTGCGCATAGTGATCGGTGCGCTGGCCGGTCACCTTCTGCAGGACTTCGCTCAGCGCGAAGGCTCCTCCTGTGCAGTAGCTGAAATATCTGCCGTACGGAGGCAGTTCGGGCTGCTCGCCCAGATGCATGCGCCCGCGAATGGGGAGGTCAAGAATAAACTGGGTCCAGTCTTCGACCAGGTACATGCGTTCTTCGTTGCCCCGAGATGCGTCGTTCCAGTCATCACACTCGAGAGGAGAAGACATAGTCAGAAAATCTTCCACCGTCATCTTGTCCTTCTGCGGATTGGGGTTTTGCATCTTACCCGCATGCTCGGGCAGCAACTCCAGAATGCGAGCATCGACTCCACTCAGCTTTTTCTCGTCAATCGCTATGCCAATGAGCACATCGGTAATACTCTTGGTGGCCGACCGTGTATTACGCAGGGTGCTTGCATCGCCCTCTACATAGTCTTCGTAAAGAAGCTTGCCGTGGCGAGCAATAAGAACACTCCCGATTTTCTTGAACTCCTGGGAGCGAATGGCCACACTCATTGCGCGGAGTCTCGTGTCTGAGAGACCGCCCTCCGTTGGGCCTATCTTCGTCCAACCATCAGTCGCCAGTTGTGTTTGAGCGGCTGCTGCAAGGGAGGAGACAAGAATCGCTAGAGCCGCCCAGACTGGCAGAGACTGCATGAAAGCACCTCATGAATAAGACGTCGACTCATCCAGTTAGTAAGCGCCTAGTTGGCGGGCCAGCGGGCCGGCTACTTGAACTTGTGATCTTGAAGATTTCCTCGATGTGGATCACAGCTTCTACGAAGTCGAGGCTGTCCATCGCCCTGGGAATCATTACGAGATTTTACATCTTGGCTGTTGCAACCAGAAATCTGACTCAAAATCCCGGCCACCGGAGGCATTTTGAGTTGATAGCGATTTAACAACAGTTAGCCACAGCCTTATGGAGCCTAAGGGTGCATACGCGTTCTGGCTATCGCCTGTGCTCTTGCTTCTCCTTCGGCTTCCCACCACTGGCGGAACTGTGCCGCGTAGAAGTCGGGGGCACCAAGGATCTCATCGTACCTCGGTACCCAGTCGAATGATCCGCCTCCTGCGAGTTCGATCAGACTCATCATCGCAATGAACCCAATTTCTTCGCGTGGTTCATTGAGTGCTCGAAGAAAAACAGGCGCACTGGTCAGGCTTCCGATTTTCCGAAGTCCTTGAAGGGCGCGTACACGAATGTACACGTCAGACGATTCGGCAAACTGTTCTAGAGATGGGATCACCTCGGGAGCACGTACATCGCACAGGGCACCAAAGACCCGCAACTCCATTTGGGGCAATCGATCCTGAGGTAAGTAAAAAGGCCGCGCCACCGGCAGGCGCTGGTCAAATTGGTTGGTTATCTCCTGAATCATAGCGCGGCGTAGCCGCAACCAAAGCACTTCGCTAAGCGTTCAGCTATCCGCGGTTGGTAATCAGCTTTAGCCACAAGCCCCATCGTTCGCCCATCCCTGAAATCGTATTCGTCTTCCGGGGCCAGCGAACGCAAGACCTAAGGCGTTCCCCATCTGCGTATCATTGCAGGTTGTTCCAAGACCTAAGAACGATACGGAGGAGAACGCCCATGCAAGAGTTTATCGCCAAACACCAGGAAAGGATCGCCGGTACACTGTCAGGATTTGATCGCATTGTTTTTCGCGGTCATCTGCGCTCCCTCGGCCACCCACAAGGCACGTTGAGCTATCTCTGGACGAACCATGTGTACCTCAAGAACTTTGGCGACCATGTCGAGATGGTGACCAAGCGCCTAAAGGAAGCTTCTTTGGCGGAAGCCACGGCTTGCCGACGACCGGTGCAGTATCTCAATTCTAGCCAGATCGATAAAGAAACTATCGCCCGCAACATCCTGGCCCAAGATAAGGTGCGCAGCGGACTGGTATGCGTGCTCACTTGTCTCGAGCCCTGCTTCACCTTCGCTATCCATCACAACCGCCTGACCAAAAAACTGGAATTAAAGCGATCCCCTGGCAAGTGCCTCTTCCTCTACCACTACCAGATCCATCCTCTCTTCGGCTTCCTCAATGCCCGCATTCAAACTTGGTTTCCCTTCTCCATTCAGATCTGCCTCAACGGACGGGAATGGCTGGCGCGACAGATGCATGCCGCCGGTCTCAATTACTTGCAGCACGACAACTGCTTCCCTTGGATTGCCGATTGGAGTAAAGCACAGCGCTTGATGGATCATCAGCTCAAAACCAAATGGCCCAAGCTGCTCAACGGCATCGCTCGCCAGCTGAACCCCATTCATGCCGAAATCTTCCGGAAACATCCCATCTCCTACTACTGGTCCACTTACCAGCACGAGTGGGCCCTCGATATCATCTTCCACCATGCGGCCGACCTACGATATTTCTATCCCCGCTGGGTCAACCATGCCATGACCACCTTCTCCAGCCCCGATGTCATGCGTTTTCTGGGAAAGCACATTAACTTGAACGGCCACCTACACCACAAGTTCTCCGGAGAAGTGGTCACTGACTTCAAACGCCGGGCCGAAGGAGTACGCGTCAAGCACAGTGTCAACGGCAACTCCGTAAAACTCTATGACAAGGCCTATACTTCGAAAGGCAGCGTCTTGCGCGCCGAGGCCACCATCCATAACGCCGACGACTTCCGCGTCTATCGGCGCAAAGAAGGGGACCGCAAAGGGCCCCGCGCCTGGCGTCAACTGCGCCGCGGCATTGCCGACCTGCACCGTCGAGCCCAGCTCTCTCACAAAGCCGCAGCACGCTATCTCGACGCCTTCGCTACCGTCGACGACTCCACCACTCTGGACCAACTGATCGCCCGCCTGGAACAACCGCGACAATGGCGCGGCCGCCGGGTACGCGCCCTTCGTCCCTTAGCCGATGACCGCGCACTGCTATCCGCAATCAATCACGGCGAGTTCGCAATCAACGGCTTCCGCAATCGCGATCTTCGCGCCATCTTCTTTCCCCAGATTACCCACGACAAAAAGGAGCTTCGCCGTTGCTCCGCTTGGATTAGCCGCAAGCTTCGCTTGCTGCGGGCTCACGCCCTCATCACCAAGATCACAGGCACGCACCGCTACCAGCTAACTTCCACCGGTCGCAAGACGATCGTAGCCATCCTCAGTGCACTACGATCAACGCTTGCCCAACTCACGCCTGTAACAGCGCAACTAACCGCTGTCGCTGCCTAGACGTCATGGAAAATGTTTGCGAACCAAAACCATTTTCGAGGTTAGTAATACAGAAACATCGCCGACCAAAAGCAAAGCTTCCCACAAGTACGCACGTTCAAGGGGATCTGCAGTGTCCAGGAGCGCGTGCAGTTCCGTGGTCGATTGAAGGTGACGCAGGCGGCCCAGCCAGCAGATGCTCTTCAGCACAATCTCGGGCTCGTGATCATTAAGTCCTGCTTTAAAGTCGTTCTCAAGATTTATTAATGGGTCTTGACTTCGTGGCTTCGAGCTCGTTTGTGTCGAAACAGGCAGGGCTCCCCGCCAGTCGGCGAGTTCGTAAACCTCACCTTTGTTCTTCCTTAAGAACAGGAGGAGATACTCGTCTATCTCTGGCGCAAAAATTCCCCCGCCCCCGCCCCATCCACCCCCAGGAAAGTACTCGTCGGCGGCAACAGTGACAGAGCCTTCCAGCCAACCTTTGAAACAGCGATCAAGCTCGATAGTTGCAGTTCCGGGCCCGGGGGCTTCTTTGTTATCGAACTGATAGTACAATGCGCGCCGCGTCACTCCTGCTGTAGGCCAAAATGACGGCCAGGTCAGAGCTTCGAAATCCTAAGCGTGCATTTCCTGGAGGCCTCCCGCAAGAAGCACCCTCGCGTGCGCTCCGGATCACGCGGTCCAGCGCCGCTGCATCGCGGGCTGTTTCTGGCTGCTAACCTAGGTACCGATATGCAGGTCAAGCCTGCAATTTTCGAGGCAGATGTTCTTCCCCTCC
>JBPYDQ010000501.1:0-3642 GCA_051986135.1 Terriglobales bacterium
CAGAACCCGCGGCGCCACCGCACAAATTGATTTCTCAGCAACCGATCGAAAGACCAAGCGGTTGATCCAACTGCGGGATGTCGCTTGCGAGGTTGGGAATCGTACATTGTTCGAAAGACTAAACTTCATCGTCTCCGCCGGGATGCGGGTCGGCGTCGTAGGACCCAACGGCAGCGGCAAGACAACCCTATTGCGTATGCTGCTTGGCGAAGTGACTCCCCAAAGCGGCGAAATTCGACGCGCTGACTGGTTGCGGACCATATATTTCGATCAGAGCCGCCAACTCGACCTGAGCTCGACCCTGCGTCGCGCTCTCGCTCCCGAAGGAGACTCAGTCCTATATCAGGATCGCGTCATTCACGTCGCAGCCTGGGCCGCCAAATTCCTGTTTAGCGGCGAACAACTGGACCAACCTGTCGGGCGGCTTTCCGGAGGCGAACGCGCCCGTGTGCTGATTGCTCAGCTCATGCTGCAAGCGGCCGACATTCTTCTCCTGGATGAACCCACCAACGACCTCGATATCCCCACCCTCGAGATCCTCGAACAGAGCCTGCTCGAATTCCGTGGTTCTCTCGTCTTAATCACGCATGATCGCTACCTTTTGGATCGAGTGTCTACTGTCGTACTTGGCCTCGATGGTCAAGGCGGTGCGGAAAGCTTTGCGGACTATGGTCAATGGGAACTTTGGCAGACAGAACGCAGGCGCGCCCGGAACGAGACCATGACATCATCGCCGCCTATTCCAGGTTCCTCTACTCCACCAGTAAAAACACAAAGGAAGCTCTCCTACCTCGAAGCACGCGAATATGTTGGCATTGAGCAGCGTATTACCGACGCCGAGCAGAGACTACAAAGCAAACGTGCCGCACTAGAACATCCCGCAATTGCCAGCGACGGACCCAAGCTCGTTGCCGCTCAAGCTGAAATGGAGGCGGCACAAAATGATCTGGACGCGCTCTATGCACGCTGGGCGGAGCTGCAGGAGAAAGCTGAGAATTTGTCCCCTCGATGACCGGGATGAGATCGCATTGAACTCAGCCTGTGTCGTTGGTTGGCGAATGGTGGGTCAGCGGGAAGCTATCCAGAAACGGGCCTGCAGGACGATCTTCCCGAAGCCGGCTTCTGGCCCGCCAAGATATGAGTGGTTCAACGGTTCAACTTCCGGTTTGCCTTTGACACGTCCGGAGAGAACCATCCAAACGGTTCGTCGACAGCGAATAAAAAAGAATGCCAACTAATGGATCAACGGGCTCTCCCAGACGCGACGCAGCAACTTCTTCAGCTCACTGAAATCCCTGGCGCCGAGTTCGTTACTCCACTCGCTCTCGATGATGCGCAGAACCTCGTGGATCTTCACATACGCCGCGTGTCCTCGTTTGGTTAGGCGCACAACTCGCGCGCGACCTTCATTTGGCGCGTCGGATCGGACGATATACCCGAAGTGTTCGAGACTCCGAAGCAGCTGATTCATGGCCTGTTTGCTCATGCCAGCACGCTCGGCGAGCATGCCAGGACGGATCCCATCCGGACCCGGAAACTGCAGCACTGCCATATGCGGCACCACGAGTTCCCTGAAGCCGGCCGCATTGAGCTCTTTAATGATGCGGCGCTGGATGACTTGACCCGGAACGCGCAACAAGGCCCCGATGAGCATATCCTCGGTTCTGATTGAGCTTGATTTTTCTCTTGACATGTAAGTAAATCGAGTTTACATTTTACCACGGTAAACTTAGTTTACGATAAGGAGTCGCATGACCCAGCAACCCCTCGGTGTCCGGGTTAATCCGTCTGAAGAGGCCATTCTCCTGGGGCCGCTCACCGTTCGCTTCCTGATCACCGGCGAAAACTCAAGTGGTACTGTCGCGGCATTTGAAATTGTGGTCCCGGCCGCGCAGCGCTTGGCCGCTCCGGCCCATAGTCACGACCATTACGAAGAGACCATTTACGGCCTCGACGGAGTCTTGACCTGGACCGTCGACGGAAAACAATTCGAGCTCGGACCGGGGCAGGCATTATGCATTCCACGCGGGGCGGTTCACCGGTTCGAAAACAATGGAATTGACCCTGCGAGGGCACTCTGCCTGATTACACCAGCCGCGATTGGTCCACAATATTTCCGCGAGGCGGCGGAGGTCATCAACGCGGCAGCCGGCAAGCCACCGGACCGCGTAAAGATGGCCGAAATAATGCGCCGACACGGCCTCACGCCGGCTCAGGCGTAAGCCCAGGTGTACGACATCTCGGTAGGGACCCTAACTCCAATAGCCGAAAAGGTGCGGAAGGAAGTTCATCATGAATGACCGCCAAGGTCCAGCAGTGGCAGCAGCGACGGAAGAGCAAGGAGGCAGCTTCGCCGCACCGCCGTTTCAGCCGATTCTGGCCGATGCCGGCGCTGGCCACACCTTCATCATGCTTGGCACATCAATGCGTTTGATAACTACAGGCGGCGATAGTGGAGGCCGGTACACGGTGCTCGAGCAGATTACACCGCCGGGTTGGGGCCCGCCGCGTCACATCCACTCCCGGGAGGACGAGATCTTTTACGTTCTCGAGGGTAGCTACGAGTTGCATGTTGGCCATGAGCGTCGCAACCTTTCCGCTGGCGGCTCTGCGATCTTGCCCCGCGGTATTCCACATGGTTTTCGCAATATCCTGTCTACAGACAGCCGTTTTGCTGTGCATAATCTCTCCAGGCGGATTCGAGGAGTATTTCTTGGCGTTGGCAAAGTGTTCGCCGCCGCCCAATCCCGGACAACTGGTTGAACTGGCACGACCGTTCGGCCTGACTCTGCTACGGGCGGGAGAATAGGCAGGCGCAAAAACTTATAGGCTCTACTTTGGCGATTCCGGTGGGATACTTTCCCAGCCCAGGAATGCTTGATTCCGGGCTCAGTTATACTCCTGTGGTGCTCCCGCTCCTACAGCCATTGCCGCTCACCCACACTCGAGACCCGGAACCTGATGACTATCCCTAGCGGCCGGCTGGGGTACGAGACGAAGAAGTCGGGGGTCTCAGACAGTTAACCGTGAAATCGAGAAACGCAGGAATCAGAGTGTTGTGCATGCTGATGCTCGCCGGCCTGTTGTCGGCTCCGAATGCTTTGGCGCAAACCGGCGGGCCCGCCGCCGACAAGGTCCGAGTGACGCTGATCAAAATGCCCTACCAGGGCGAGCGCAACGCTCCGGAGCTTTCCGGCGGGCCCGATTACCTGGAGTCCGGCGGGATTCAGAAGCTGCTTGAGCAGCGGGGTTATCAGACCAAGGCGATTTCCACCGTAGCACTGGCGCCTGACGAGGAGAAGGCTTATGGAGAGTGGAACCGGCTAGCGCTGGCTAACGGCGACCTGGGAAGGCTAGTGGCGAAGGAGCGACGCGGTGGATATCTTCCCGTGGGACTGTTGGCCAACTGTAGTGCGCTGGCGGGAATGCTGGCTGGCCTGCAGCATTCCGGGCCAACTGCCCGCCCGATGCGGCTCGGACTGGTATACGTTGACGCGCACGGCGATTTCAACACACCCGAAACCACTTTGAGTGGCATGTTGGGCGGCATGCCGGTGGCCATCGCTTCCGGCATGGCGCTCACCCGCATGCGGCTGAAAGCCGGTCTGGATCCGCCGATTGCTCCACGCAATATCGCGGAAG
>JBPYDQ010000502.1:0-3146 GCA_051986135.1 Terriglobales bacterium
AGCCCGAAAGGCAGCTACTCCGTTCTCTACAACTTTGACGGAACCACTGGGGCTACTCCAAAAGCCGCTCCATTCCAGCATACAAACGGAATAATCTACGGAGATACTAATCGCGGCGGCACTGGTAGCCAGGGCTGCGGTGGCTGCGGCGTATTTTACAGCCTGAAGGCCAGTCTACCGGCATTCATCTCTCTTCTCCCCTACTCAGGCAAAGTGGGAAAGACTGTCGAGTTCTTAGGACAGGGCTTCACATCCTCAACTACCGTTTCCTTCAACGGGACGGCCGCAACACGGACTGTGAAATCCGGCACTTACTTGATCGCTGTCGTTCCCGATGGAGCGACTACTGGTTTTGTAACCGTAACCACGTCCGGCGGCAGGCTCACCAGCAACAAGAAATTCCGCGTCACGCCGCAGGTTACCAGTTTCGGTCCACGGAGCGGCCCGGTGGGAACCGTCGTTACCATCACGGGAGTGAGCCTGAGGCAGGCCACCAAGGTCACGTTTGGGGGCGTGAAGGCAGCCACCTTCACGGTGAACTCAGATGCGCAAGTAATCGCGGCTGTGCCCACAGGCGCGCTAACCGGGAAGATCGCGCTCACTACTCCCGGTGGCATTGCTATGAGTGCCGGAGAATTCATGGTTACGCCGTGATTTCCTGAGCAGTCGCCCACGAGTACGAAGTTCCTCTTGGGGGGTTCTGTCGCCGCAGGGGTTTTTTTCAGGTTCGAACTAAGGCGACCAACCGTGTCTGGCTCCAACGGGACACAATTCCGTAGTTGGCGCGCAGAAGTGGGTGACGGCATTCAAAGAGCGGCCGCTGTATATGCAGGGCCAGGACTCGCACCTCTGGTGCGAGTTCCTGGCGGCGTCACAAATAATGCATTGCAATTTCTCCGGCTACGATAATCTCCAACAAAACGCCGTACGGATGCTGGCGATGGTCAAAGAACGGCATCCGCGGCAGCTCGCCATTGATCTCCGGTTCAACCTCGGTGGTGACTACATGCAGGCAGAAAAGTACGTCATTCAACCGTTGCGCGTGTTGTCGGAGATCAATTCGCGCGGGCATCTGTGCGTGCTGATCAGCCCGTACACGTTTTCCGCTGGAATGTCGAACACAGCTCAGTTCCGATCGGAAACGCAAGCGATTCTGGTGGGGCAGCCCATCGGGGAGCGCCCGAACAACTACCAGGAAGCGCGCGAACTGCGACTGCCGAACTCGCATCTCGTTGTGCGGGTGTCCACACGGTATTACGAGTTCGCTCCCGGCGGTAAAGCTAATGTGATCCGTCCTGATAAGGAGATCGATCGCAACTGGAACGACTACCGGGCGGGGCGCGACGCAGTTTTGGACTGGGTGCAGCAGCAACGGGAGGGAGCGACTCACGGAGTGGGTGCGCATCGCTGATTGCACCGGGAATGTGGTTTCCTGTGGGCCAAGAAGCTCTCTTTTTCCTACTGGGGGCAGGAACCGCACCACGCGCGGCCGGCATATAGTTACAATGGAAATAGTTCCGCCAAAGACCGGAGAGTGTGCTAATACAACTCGAGCCTTGGCTGCTCGACCTGGCTGAGGACAATACCAAGAAGGACCGGGTTATGCGGCGATCTTCAGTCAGATTGCCCACGCTCAAGCCGACACCGGTGAGACGCCCAAAACCTCTGTTGCATTCCGGCGCTTCTATGGCCTCGCCTACAGTAAGAGAGTCGAGACCGGAGATACAACCCTATTGCGAGATCTTGGTGCAACGGAAGCGTACTTCGGCGATATCGCTGGTGCTGCCCAAATACCTCGGGAAGTCCTCGATGTTTCTAGCGATTTGCTGCACATGAGTATTTCGCAACATAGGGTGCAGCTTGATCAATGGGTGAGCCCCCTCGCCCCCGCTTTAAAGATGTCTGCGCAAGCCTGTGAGAGATTGAGCTTTTCGCGAAATCGCAATCCTTCGGCAGAATGATGGATCACAAAACGATTCGTTGACCGCCGAGGGAATCCTTGACCACGTCGAGTGGTTGGGCGCGGACCAAGTCGTGGAGATCGTTTAGTGGGATCCCAAGCATGGGTCGGAATCGTCGTCAATCAAAAATGAATAGATCGAGCCCCGCAGCGGTTCTGTGACGGCATGTTGCCAACTCGCCATCCTCCCGGCCGACCGGTCGCTTTCTTCTTCTCTTTATCCCTTCTGTTACTTCTAACAGTTTATGGTGGCTTTTAGCGGTACTAGAATAGCCCGACTGAGGGAAGGAGTCCTCCTATAAGCGACTCGCTTGAGGTGACATACCCCGATGAGTACCGGGCAGCAGAAGTTCTAGCCATTCTGGATTGGCGGTAGGAGAAATTGTTGATCGACATGGAACACACTGCTTATGTCACGAAAAGATAAGAACAAGAAGGAATGTGCACATGAGAAAACACAGCAGAAATCAACTCCTAAAGGTACTCCTCGGGACTGGGGTTTATCTCCTACATCGAGGGCGAGAACGCATGGCTGACAGGATTAATGATATCGGGGACGTCATTCAGGGCCATTTCGAACGTCCCAGCCATTTGAAGTGGATACTGATCGGAGTGGGAATGGGTGTTGGCGCTGGTATGCTGCTGGCTCCTGTCACGGGCAGAAAAGCTCGAGCACACATTTCCAACAAAGCTCATGACATCGGTGGTGGGATACGTAAACGCTTAGCCTAGAGCAATAAGCGATTCGGCACCTAACAAACATAATGACGAGCTTGCGAGTATGCGGACGCGGTAAGGCCTGCATGGCGTTTACAGAACCGAAAGGCCATTCGGTCAAATAATCTGAAAGATCGCTTTGTCGGTAACTGTATTGCGCTTGATGGTCTTACCTGAGGACATCGGGATGTCGGATTCGCTCAAGAAACATCAAAGCTGGGAGACGGTGAAAGACCGTTTTGTACTTATGGGGTGGCTTCTCGCTGGCCTCATGTTTGTATTCTTGGGACTGGTTAACGTGTTGCGGCTGCATCATCCTTTTTATGGCGCCTTATATCTTGTGCTGGCAGCAGGAGCATTCTTAATTGCTCTGCGCTACAAAAGAAAGCACTTTCCTAAGCTGGTCCCCCGGAATCGGTAAGCTGGAATTTCCGATTTTTTCCTATCTATTTCACGGGACGTTCATAGC
>JBPYDQ010000503.1:0-3391 GCA_051986135.1 Terriglobales bacterium
GTAAAAGGTTGAGAGATTGACGCGAAATCATCGAAAGCACACAAGTACGATAGCCGACACAATCGACACGATAGCGAATCGTACAATTGAGTTGTCGAATCGCTCTTTCGCGGATGGGAGGATAGTACAAGCGATCCCCAACCCTCCTGAGCGGTGGCTGGAAAAACAGCGCCGCCTAAAGAACCAGTGATCTTCAAGGTCTTGCTTGGCATGAGCCGGGCGTGCCCAGGACCCTCAGTACGCTCGGTGACGTATAGGGTGGCACGGTCGAGGCACGGAGGTTCTACGGGTAGCGCAGACGCACGGCGGGTTGGCATCGCTGAACTGTCGTCGAATAGTTGAGTACCCATTCGACGGCGCAACATTCGGTGGTGAGCTGCCTGGGTTCGACGAGATGGGTGCGGACAGGGTGCTGGTCTGCAAGGCCGAGATTGCGCTAGGGTATCGAGGCGGGTCCAGAAGACCGGCGTGGCTCGGCGCCACCTTCGGTTTTGCAAGAACCTGGGGCGCAAAACAGCTTGGACCTAAGCGACCGAAGGAAAGAGCACGGCGGCACAGGTTGCGAACGTCGTCAGGGAAAGGACATATGGGCCGAGTCGTGTTCGGAAGATCGAGGCGAACGGATAGCGAAAGTATTCTCGTCTTTTTGGCGATACATGGGCGACGCTCCTGTCGAAAACGCTCTCAGCGTTACGCAAGAGCTGAGGTACGAGTCCGATGACCAACACAGATAAGAAGCGGAACATTCTCGTCGTGGATGACGAGGCACAGATTACTCGCGTGCTTAAGACCATGCTGTCGGCTCAGGGCTACGGTATACGAACTGCAGCAGATGGCAAGCTTGCGCTCGAAGAAATTAAGAGTTGGTCACCCGACCTGGTCATCACTGACTTGCGTATGCCGAATATGGACGGGCTGGAACTCTGCCGGCGCATTCGAACCGAATCCCGCATTCCCATCATCGTGCTCTCGGTGAAGGGTGAAGAAACGATCAAAGTGGAAGCGCTCGATGCCGGAGCAGATGACTACGTTACAAAACCGTTTAATGTAAACGAACTGTTGGCGCGCGTACGGGCGGCGCTTCGGAGGACGGCGGTTCCAGAACAAGGGGACACTCCCGTAATCGCACTCGGTGATTTCCGCATCGATATCCCGGGGCGAAGAGTAGAGGTCAGGAATCAAGAGGTTCACCTCACACCCAAAGAGTTCGACTTGCTCGTGTTTCTCGCCAAACATCCTGGAAAAGTGGTGACGCACCGCGCGTTACTGGCCGCGGTCTGGGGTCCCAACAGCGTACAACAGCCAGAATATCTGCGTGTATTCGTGGGACACTTACGCAAGAAGCTTGAACCAGACGAAAACGCGTCACGCTATATCGTTACTGAACCGTGGGTAGGCTACCGCTTCGAGCCAGGAGAATGAGTTGGCGCGCTGCTTCCGTATTAAGAATTACCCCGTCGCGAGCGCATTTTCAAGAGAAACGATTTTTGGTAGCGGAAGCCGGCTATGCTAGGACCTTAATCACTCGCCATCGAGCCGAGCTGCAAACCTGGAACGATGAAAAATTCCGATCGCTCGATCACTCACTTTGCGGCAGAATAATAGCCCTTCTTGTAATGGGCGTGTAGTGTGTGCTCGCCAATCGCCGAAGCCACTCGCACCTTTATCTTGCGCCATTTGCCATCGGCCACCGCAGGCCGATAGCCTAGTATGTACTGATTCCGCATCTCCCTGCTGATTGTGGCTGCCGCTTCGGGAAGCTTGGCTTGGTTGTCAACGGTTATGGTACGGCCGCCCGTCTTGTCGGTGATGTCGCTCAACCATTTCTTGCCGAGCTTTTCTTCGAAGGTTTTGAAGAAAAATGTATCGAACAGGCCGATCGCATAGATCTGCGCATCGTATTCCTCAACCAGGCTCCTTATCTCTCCCAGCGAATAGCGGCTTGCGTTGTCGCCCCCATCGGAGAAGATAACAATTGCTTTGCGCTGGTAGTGCGCGGAACGCAATTCGGACGCTGCCAGATAGACAGCGTCCAGCATCGCTGTCGCTCCGCCCGGCTCTATCGAGATCAGCTTTTGTTGCAATTCATCAATAGATCGAGTAGGTCCAGCGAGGAAATGCGGGCGATCAGAGAAGCTAATTGCAAAATACTCGTCTTCTGGATTTGCGTTCTTGAAAAACTCCATGAGCGCTGCTCGCTCCATGGCGACTTTGTCGCTCATGCTCTTACTCACATCGAAGAGCACCGCGATCGAGATGGGAGCCTCCTCGGTCATGAAATACCGGATTTCCTGTCGCTTATCTTCCTCATAAAGCGCAAAGTCCTGCTTGCGCAGGCTGACAACCGGACGATTCATGGTGTCAGTAACCACCACCGGTACCAAAACCAAATCCACGTCAACATGGATGGGCTTTACGCGCCCGTGCCGTGCAGATGGATCGTCCCGTGGCGCGTCAATCGTGGTCGGCGCGTGCGGCGCCGTACCAGCTCGCGGCACGATGTGCACATCGTCGGTTAGCTGTCCTTGCGCAAAACATGTCAAAAGGAGTGCTGGCACACACAGACAGGCAAGGTTCAAGAATCTACTTAGCTTTGGGGTGACCTGATATTGCTTCATGTTGTGGGGGAACCGACACTTAAATGATGTGAGTATCATCCAGAACAGGACTAAGCGTCAATCGAATTCTGGAACGAACAACTCAGGATCCCAGGTGCCGCGGGCATGTCCTGGGAAAGCCAGCCGGATCAAGAGGAAGGGGGGCTGTGCGGATGCCTGCCTCGCTACGGCCTTCATAGCCAGCAAAGTCTCGTCTTCCAGCACCGGGAACCGCCTGTATCCAGTCGTCCCACAGCTCCTCCACAGATCGGGAGAAAACCATCGCCAAAGACGCCCTGGATGTTGCGGAGATCAAGGCCGGGTCTGCCTCCTAAGGTCGCGGGCTGTCGGGCTCGGGGCGTAATAATTGCGCATGAGTTCCTAGATCTGCTCGCGTATATTCCTCAAGCGATAAGAGTTCTTGAGGTGGTGCTGCACGCGGGGCACTTGTTTTCGGGACAGACTGAGGTGGCAATTCGCGCATTTGGAGTCCCGCCGCAAGTACCCACATGGGCTGTTCCTGGCCGCGATCGCGCTCGGGCAGCCTTGGCGATCTCGAAGGGTGCGCTGAAGCGGAGAGCTGCGCAAGACGGGCTGAGGTCGGGTAGAAGACGCAGCAACCGATCGCGCTTAAGCCTGGCGTTGTTTGTGTTTCATCATTATTAATGACAGACATCAACAACCTGAAATCGCAATACCTCTTTCTATAGACTGGTAACGAAAGAAGCTCCGGGAACTGAGTTACGTTCTGGCACCAACCTCACCCGGTCGGCACAGGATTAGCAGGGGTTCTC
>JBPYDQ010000504.1:0-16881 GCA_051986135.1 Terriglobales bacterium
CTGACTATTCACGTTGGCATCCACTGGGTGGCAAGAGATTGGGGAGGCTTTACTCGTCACGGCGAGCCATTCTAACCGGAAAATCTGCCGCGTCGACTTTAAAGGCGGGATGAACTTCTCCAGTTTCACTCCTTGGAACAAGTGAACATCGGCGACCAGCCACCTGCCAGTGTCAATCGATGCACTTCTGGTGACAAAAGCTAGCGCTCAAAATATTCGACTGGCTCAACGACTTCAGGACTAGCCCACCTTCGTCATCTAGCCCTCTTTGTCGCTATACCTTTTAGCCTTAGGATTGGCGTGGGCCGAGGTCAAAATTGTTCCCGGAGACGGTAGCACCGGTGCGGGTCTTCCCCCGCGTTTTTTGGCTTTACCTACGCTTGAGCGGCTCAGATCGGAGGCACACACTCTGCTTTCTCTCCGGTCATGTTCCCACACCTAGATTGCGGAGATGCATGTTTGCACCGGGCAGGCAAGAACAGAACTAGTTAACTCCACCGCGTTACGAAATCTCAAAATGAAACAGATCTACCATCTAAAAATTCGCCCCTTTCCGGAAGGAGAAGCAGAACGGACGTGCTCCTATTTCCATCGTCGGGAAGCTGCCTAGATGCCGATGCGGCGAACCTGATCGCAGGCGGCAGCGAGTCGCAGACCAGCGAAGAGATTCCTGACAAAAACATCCCCGTTCCGTTGACTGTATATGAATCAATCAACCTAAGGCGAAACGCAGGCTTCACTCTACGAACGTTTTCGTTGACACTACGAAGGTCTTCGTAGTAGTGTGCCTTGTTATGAAGCAATCCTCCCCGCAGAAGCCGACTGCTGCGGAACTCGAAATCCTGCACGTGTTGTGGTCGCGTGGGCCGTCCACGGTGCGAGACGTCCGTGAAGCGCTGGCCCAAGCCAAAGATGTCGGTTACACCAGCGTACTGAAATTCCTACAGATCATGACCACAAAAGGTCTGGTTAAGCGAAACGAAACGCAGCGTGCGCACGTCTATGCAGCATGCCTGCCCGCAGAAGAGACCAAGCGCCAGTTGGCGGGCGACGTCCTGCAGCGAGTCTTTGAAGGCTCGGCGAGCCAGCTCATGATGCATGTGCTCGCTGGCAAAAAGGCCTCCCGCGACGAGATCAAAGAGTTACGGCGCTTGCTCAATGAATATGAAAGGAACCGCCGATCATGAGCGCGAATTGGCTTTCTTCCCAAGTAACGCAGCCGGCGGCCTGGGCACTACTGCATTTTCTATGGCAGGGGACAGCTTTGGCGGTGCTGGGGGCGGTCGTGATGGCGCTTCTTCGCCGCGCGTCAGCCCGTTATCTGGCGGCGGTTAGCATCCTCGTAGCGATGCTGGCCGCTCCGGTTGCGACGTTCGTCTATTACTGGAATGCCACTGCGGTCATGACCTGGACGGCACAGCGGCCTGCCAGCCCGGTCGTGCACGTCATGCAAACAACCCCTTTTCCGGCGGCTACTTTTGCGCCACGGAGTGCGACTCCTAACCCCTTCCCTTGGATCGTCAACGCGTGGCTTGCCGGGGTAGCTTGCTTCGGCCTGCGGGGAGTGGGTGGACTCTTCTTGCTCGAGCGCATGAGCAGGCGTGAGTCACTTTCGCTGAATGGAAAGCTGCACGACCTTTGCCTAGACCTGCAAACTCGCCTCGGTGTCCGTCGTGCTATCCGTTATTGCCGGTGCGCCTGGCTGGAAGCGCCCGCGGTCATTGGATGGTTTCGCCCGGTGGTTTTTCTGCCGATCACTGCCCTCACCGGTCTCTCGGAATCTCAGCTCCAAGCCGTGATTGCTCACGAGCTGGCCCACATCAAGCGCTTCGATTCTTTCGTGAACGGGTTCCAGGTAGTCGTCGAAACGCTGCTCTTCTATCATCCTGCGGTCTGGTGGTTGAGCCGCCACATTCGTACCGAGCGCGAAAACTGCTGTGACGACATGGCCATCATGCTCTGTGGCGATGTCGTCGAATATGCGAGAGCGCTTGCGCTGATGGAAGAATGGCGCGTGGCTCCCGCCATAGCCATGGCTGCCAACCGCGGCCCGCTTTCTGACCGTATCATGCGGTTGCTTGGAATCAAGCACCTGCGTTCCGACCTGCGTGGAGTCGGCCTTATGGCCGCTGCACTCTGCTTGAGTGTCGCCCTTGTGGCGATGCATGCTATTTTCGGCATCACGGAAAGAGTCAGTGCGCAGGCCACGCCCACGCCACTTCCTGCGGCAAAACCGCAACCGTCCGGGCAGGCTGCGCCTAGCGCCAAGTCCTTTCCGGCGCGTACTACCGTACCAGGCAAGGCACCTATCCCCGCCGGATCTTATATTGAGGCCATGAAGTCCGCCGGGCTCGGCGATCTCAGCGTCGACGAGCTTGTCGCGCTGAAGATTCAAGGCGTAACTCCCGAGTATGTGCAGAAGATGAAGGAACTCGGCATCCTTCCCGGCCCAGAGATCCTCATCGGCATGAAAGTTCAGGGAATCGACACAGACTACGTCCGCGCCATGCAGCAGGAAGGCATTCACGCCACTGCCGACGAATTGATCGGAATGAAGGTGCAGGGCGTCACACCCGAATATGTGCATGGCTTGAAAGTTCTGGGCTTTCAACCCGGCGCCGACGACCTCATTGGTATGAAAGTGCAGGGCGTGACTCCGCAATACGTGCGGGACATTAGCGCTTTGGGGTTCAAACCGACTATCGACGAAGTGATTGGAATGAAAGTGCAGGGTGTGACCGCCGAGTATATTAAAGCTCTGCGGTCCGCCGGATTACAGTTCGGCGTTGACGACGTGATCGGCGCAAAAGTGCAGGACATCACGCCGGAGTTCATCGAGAAAGCTCATAAGCACGGCTTCCAGAACCTGACGATCGAGAAGCTGATCCAGCTGAAGCATGTCGGCGTTCTGGACGACGAAGCAGAAATTTAATGGGGAGCGACTAGTGAGTCCCGAACGATCAAGATCGTATCTGTGCGTCTGCTCTCGCTACATGACATTCGACACTGGAGACCTCCCGTGAGAATACTCCGCATCCTAGCCTTCCTTGCCTTTGGCCTTGTCGTCATTTGGCCGATCATTGCCGACGGTGCCAGTGCCACCACGCGCACCGGCGACTGGACGCTCCACAAGTCCGACGTGCCCGGCAAAGTCGAATTCTCACTGATCGAGCATCACCACGGTGGCAACTCAAGTCACGAATCAGACTGGTCGCCCAGCGCTTTTCAAGGCGTCGACTTCTCCAAACCCGGCCGCCAGGATGTCCACTTCAACATCACTCGCGACGCCGGAAAGTTCGACTGCGAAGGCTATCTCAAGGACGGCGAGGGTGCGGGGTTCTTCCGCTTCGAACCCGATCCCGACTACGCTCATCAGATGCAGTCTCTCGGATTTCATGTTGGTGATGATGAGCAATTCGACATGGCTGTCCAGGATGTAAGTCTTGAGTTCGTCCGCCAGATGAACTCCGAACGCCTGACTAACCTCGACAGCGACAAGCTGATTGCGTTCCGCATTTTCAACGTTAACTCGCGGTTCATCTCCGACATTCGTGCTGCGGGGCTGAACCTTTCCGACAGCGATAAGTTCGTCGCATTCCGCATCCATGGTGTGACTCCGGAGATGATTCGATCCCTCATACAGTCCGGCTATTCACCGGACGAAGATATCCTGATTGCCATGCGTATCCACGGCGCGACGCTCGAATGGATGCAAGCGTTGAAGAAAGTTGGGTACGACCACGTGGAGTTGGAAAAGTTGATTGCCTTCCGCATCCACGGGGTCTCACCGGAGTTCATCGAGAAGTTGCAAGCCCTCGGATATCAGCATCCCGAACCCGATGAACTGATCGCCATGCGCGTTCACGCCGTAACGCCGGAGTACATCGCCAACTTGCGCGCTCGAGGAGTCAAGCATGCGACTATCGAGGAGTTGGTCACCTTACGAATTCAAGGTATTGACTGATAAAGGCCACTCCGACTCCCAACGGGATGTGGCCTAGGTGATCACTCATGTATGAATCAAAAGGTTCGGGCTGCGTCCAGCGGCAACAGAAGGGCCATACATGCGACTTACGATCGCAGATTTTTCTGTTGTGCTCAGCAATGGCACATGCTCAGAACCGGACTATTCAGCCCTCAGCTTGATGCAGTGCGAAGTCGGGTTGTCGCTGGCGACGCAACCATAGTTGACGCGCTCTGGAATCAAGTCACAAGAACCGCTGCACCGCTGAATGGAGGCGATTTCCGGGCGATCCCGAGTACTCCTGGAGTTCGGCATGGAGGACATTAAGTTGAATCATTAAATCACCGAGTCATTCCGCCATTGAATTTGCCCATGCCGCCTCTGCAGCGCCGGCCGTTGCCGGGCACGGAAGAAAAAATTCAATGAGGGAATGATTCAATCGCCTTACTTCACTTGCAATTGCCAAAACAGAAAGGAATAAATATCGGTTAGATCCTCGACCTGCTTAGTGATTGGCTTGCCAGCACCGTGGCCTGCCTTGGTATCAATGCGCAACAAAATCGGGCGCTCGCGACTGTGTCCATTCGCCGATTCGGCCTGCATTAGCGCGGCCATTTTTTTCGCATGCATGGGATCGACGCGCGTGTCGCTATCCGCAGTCATGAACAAAATTGCGGGATACTTCTCGCCAGCCTTGACGTGATGGTAAGGCGAATACGCGTACAACCATTCGAACTGCTTCGGATCGTCCGACGAGCCATACTCCGGAACCCACAGTTTCGCGATCTGAAAATTCTGATAACGCAGCATGTCGAGCAGCGGCACCTGGCAAACGACCGCGCGAAAAAGATCAGGCTGCTGCGTGAGCGCCGCTCCCATGAGAAGCCCTCCATTTGACCCGCCGCGAATTGCCAGATGGTCCTGGTCCGTATATTTCCGGGCAATCAAATACTCTGCGGCGGCAATGAAGTCATCAAATACGTTTTGTTTCTTGTCCAGCATTCCCGCCCGATGCCATTCCTCGCCGAACTCGGCGCCGCCGCGCAGATTTGCAACCGCAAACACACCGCCATGCTCTAACCACAAATAGCGGTCTCCGACAAAGCTCGGAGTCAGGCTTAGATTGAATCCGCCGTAACCCGTCAGCAGCGTTGGGTTCTTACCGTCGAGCTGCAAACCTTTCTTGTAGAACACGAACATCGGCACGCGCGTGCCGTCTTTTGAATTGAACCAGACTTGCTGCACTTCATACCGCGCGGGATCGATTCCGAAAGCGTCAACCTTGCTCCACAGCGACGTTTTGTGGTCCTGTAGATCGATCTGGTAAATGCAATCTGGGATGGTGAAGGAGTGGAAAGCAAAGAAAGTTTCCTTACGGTTCCACTTAGCGCCCAGGCCAAACACGGTCCCGATTGCAGGCAGCTGAATTTCACCGAGGGGCCGGCCTTGCCTGTCGAAAAGCTTCAACTGCGACGTGGCGTTCTTCTCATATTGCGCCAGCAACAGGCCATTCACGACCGACACGCCCTGGAGAACTGTGTCGCTTTCCGGGATGATTTCCTTCCAGTTCGCGCGCCCCGGCGATGTCACGTCGGCCACGAAAGCGTGGTAACGGGGAGCGTTTTCGTTGGTGGTAATAAAAACTTTCCCGTCGACGATTTCTCCCGAGTACAAGAATTCCTTGCCCTCCGTAATGCGCACCGCGGGCGTGTTCGCCTGCAGATCCTGCAGATACAGTTCGCTCTTGGTCCAGCCGACTTCGACCGTGATCAAAAGCCAGCGGCCGTCGTTTGAAACATCAACATCCGGCCAGTCCTGCGGGTCACGGCCCTGGCCGAAGATCAGGGCATCCTTTGCCGCATCCGAGCCGAGGGCGTGATAAAAAACGTGGCGATTGTAATTTTCCTGTCCCTCCGGAACTGTGCCCTTCTCGGGATATCGCGTGTAGTAAAAACCGGAGTCGTCCAGCTTCCATGCAACGCTGGCGGCGCGGGTGCGCTCGATTGCGTCCGGCAGGAGGTTGCCTGTCTCGGTCTCGATCACTCGCAGGGTGCTGATTTCTGACCCGCTCGGCGAGGTGCCATAGGCGACGTATTTCCCATCTTCTGACACCTGCCACCAATCAAGCGCGACGGTTCCGTCAGGCGCGAGCGCGTTCACATCGACTAGTGCGCGGTCTTTGCCCTGAAGCCCTTCGCGAACAAAAAGCACCGGTTGGTTCTGACTACCCTCGCGCTTAGTGTAGAGGTAAAACTTGCCACCGATCTGTGGAGCAGAAATGACCCCAATCGAAAGCAGCTCCGTCAGGCGCTGGTGTATCGCATTTCGTTCCGGCAAGGGATCAAGCAGGCTTCGCGTGTAGGCCAGTTCGCTGGCGGCCCATTTCTGTGTTTCCGGGCTGCTTGCGTCCTCGAGCCAGCGGTATGGGTCGACAATGGTGTGCCCGTGAAGAACGGCCTGCACCGGCTTTTGCTCGGCTGGCGGGGGGCCGCCCACCGTGCGCCCCGCAGAATCATTGTTGGCAAAGACAGCGAGCGCGAACAAGAATGGGAAAAGAACCAGCAGCAGCAAGCGTGCGCCTCCTGACATCAGTCACCTCGTTTTCAGCTAATACAAGCACTCAGGTTAGCAAAAACTTCGACCGGACGCAGGATCCGCCGAGCGTAATGGTGCTTGACAGCTTTGGGGATTTCGGGTGGGGACCACGTTATGGGCTTCACCACCATTCAGACATGGTGGGGCGCTTTTTGAGACATTTCGGCCCGCCGAAATTAAACGAAGGCCACCTTAGCGTTACCGGCTGACTGGCGCCGCTGTGTCCTGCCCGACCCTGCACTTTACCGCATCGGGTTCACTTGCACAGGCTGGCGTTTTGGATAACGGGCCAACCTTCCGTCAGGAAAGTTGCCGATTATTCGCCTCTTACGGTTCCGGTTCGAGTATTTCGCCAAGACCGACGTAAACACGCCTTACGCAATGTCTTCCTGGTATCGGTCCTGGAAGAGCCCCTTCCCACAAGCCGAGTTGTCGTTGCGGATCCGAGTCGATGAGCGACTTTGCGATTTTAAACGCCAATCATCGAACGTCCAACTTTCAGATCTGGACCTGGCTTGGGATTGAGCTAGACGCGCGGACGTTTATTCAGGTGCATGCTCCTTCGAGCTTCTCGCCTACCGGGTCAGTGCGCGGACTCCTCTTCTGCGATAATAACTCTATCCGATCCAAATCCGGGAGAGCGAGCATTGAAGCTAAGCCCTGGAAAGTTTTTGGGGATTCCGGTCAAGACCCGCTTGGTTAGCGGGTTTATTTTCACCGAATACCTCTATGGTGAACGCGTCGTTCTTCGTCGCCACTGCCACGAGCTGGCCTATTTCTCGTTAGTTCTAAGCGGGTTCTATAGGGAGCACTGCTCGCAAAAACAAGTGCGCGACTGTGACTCGGAAAACGTGCTGTACCATCCCGCAGGGGAAGCTCACAGCGATGCCTTTGGAAACCGTGGCGGCGCAATATTCAGCATGGAACTCGAACCCAAGTGGATTTCCAAGGTGAGGGAATACGAATTGCAGGCCGAGGAACCGCTCGCTCTCCCTCATCGCCAGGTCTCCGGGTTGGCATGGCGGGCGCACCAGGCGTTCACCGACGCGGATCACCGATCCGATTTGCTGCTGGAAGCCACGGCCATTGAGATGCTCTATCAGCTTCCCTGGAAGCATTCAGCACGGGCTGAAACTGGCACCCCGTGTTGGTTAAAGGACGTCGTAGAAATCTTGCACGCCGAATTCTGCAGGCCATTCAGCTTGACTGCCATTGCCCAGCGGGTCGGAGCACACCCAGTTCTTTTGGCTCGCGCCTTTCGGCGCTGCCACCGCATGACAGTGGGGCAATATGTACGGAGGCTCCGGGTAGAGTACGCAATGAATGCACTGGCGGGTAGGGATTCTCTGTCAGATATCGCCGCCGACGCCGGGTTCTCCGACCAGAGCCATCTGGGGCGTGTCTTTAAAGCGGCTACTGGTATGACGCCCCGTCAGTTTAGGGTGGAACACCGGCGCCCCTGTTAATCCCGTTCCAAGCGTTAAACCCCGTTCTATATTCCGTGCTCGTCTTCATGAGACCGTCCTATGGAGGAGGCGAATTGGGATGTCCGATGGCATCGTTGTGAAAAGCACTGTTGACGAAAGTGCTGACTCCACATCGTTTTGGCACAAGCTTTTCTTAAACAGTCGAGGCATTCGCTCTGGCTGGCGGCTGACGATATTTCTCTTCCTTCTCGCGGGAAGCGGTTTCGGCTTATTTGTAATGGGAGTCCTACGCATACCCGCCGCTGCTGGCATCTTTCATCAGGGTTTTCTTTCACCCGGCCTCGAATATCTGACCGAGATTCCAGCCGCGATCTGTGTGCTGGCGTGTAGCCTGGTCATGGCGCGAATCGAGAAAAGAAGCCTGAGCGACTACGGGCTGTCCCTTCATCATCGAGTTGGCAAGCATTTCTTGTGGGGACTGTTCTGGGGACTATGCGTGTTCTCCGCTGTGATTTTGGTCATCGCGGCGTTGCACGCTTTTTCGTTCGGAGGTCTGGAACTCCGCGGGCTCGCGCTTTTGAAGTATGCAAGCTTATGGGCGATTGCCTTTCTGCTGGTCGGATTCGTAGAGGAATTTCTTTATCGTGGCTATGTGCAGTTTACGCTGGCGCAAGCCATCGGATTCTGGCCGGCCGCTATCGTCTGGTCCCTCGTCTTTAGTGGAATGCACCTGATAAACCCCGGCGAGAATCTGGTCGGAGCTTTGCAGGTTTTCCTGTTCGCAATTTTTGCTTGTCTGACTCTGCGTCGAACCGGCGCTCTGTGGTTCGCCATCGGCTTTCATGCGGCCGCTGATTACGCTGAGACTTTTCTGCTCTCAGTTCGCGACAGCGGCTATCCAGCATCCGGAACCTTGCTGAATTCATCATTTCACGGGCCTGCATGGCTAACTGGAGGGAAAGTCGGTCCGGAAGGCAGCGTGATTTCGATGCTGGCGCTGAGCGTTGCGATGTTCTGTTTTCACTTATTGTATCCGCTAGCCGGTCGCCAGGAATAAGTCCCCCGCAGTTTGTCTGTCCCAAGGAAATTAGCTCCACAGTCGCGTCACATAAACAGATTGCACGACAACCATTGCCGAGGCTCAATGAGCTCGATAAGAAGTCGCGTCGCTGGTTGGGCGGGGAAGCGCCGTTCATCCCGCGTGCTTTACGACACCTCAGAACTCAAAATCGACAGAGAACTGCAATTGCCTCGGAATGCCCGCTTTGTTAGCAGTTGCAAATGCCGCAAGGGGTGCACTGTCGGTGCCGTAGAACTGGTTCAGGGCAACGACATTCGTGTGATTGAACAGGTTAAAAGCCTCCACGACAAAGTCCAGCTTCCCATGCTCACCCATCTTGAAGAATTTCAAGACTCGCAAGTCCAGTTGAACCTGAGTGCCAGTCAATAGCGAGTTTCGTCCAAAACGAAGGGGACGCGAAGACAACGGAGCAGCCCCGTTGCGGTTCGCGTCGAAACCACTTAGAGGGTTAATCGGCCGGCCACTTCCAATTGTCAAAATCGGAGCCGTTTCAATGTTGCCGAACAGTTTGGCGATTGTCCCGCCGGACTTTTTGCCCTCGTCCTCTTCTCCGAACGGAAGATCGAAGGTTCCACTGAATACGAACCGATGTCTCTGGTCATTCGCAGACAGTGCCCGTTCAGCCGGGAGAAAATAGGGATTCTCCGGCTGCTCGTTGAAGTCCGAGGCATCGTCGATTGCTTTCGATAGCGTGTAACTACCGGAAAACTCGATTTCGTTCGAGAGCCTTCGGTTCAACGAGAGCGACAATCCGTGGTAAACCGAACTGGCGTGATTCTCCCATTGGTAAACGTTGTCGAACTGCGGCGCCAGCCTTGCGGGAGAAAATACCGGCCTGTCAAACTGCTGCGGGAAAGGCTCAGGAATTCCGAGGCTGCCAGCATTATTCCCGGTGAGTAGGACGGGCGGCAGAAGATTCACATTGCGGGTGCGAGAAAGTTTTATACCGCGTGCAAACAAGTACGTTGCGCTGGCAGTCAGATTTTTGCTCAGCAGACGTTCCACTCCTGCAGTGACAATCGCACTGCGCGAGGTCTCGAGGTTCGGGTCAGCGGTGAAGATCGAGGGCCGAATCGAGAGAATGGGAGCTGCGGACCCTCCACCCAGTTGCGACTGGAAGATCTGAGTCGCGGTTTGCCCATAGGCGACTTGCTCAAAGGCTTGCAGGCCATTTTTCTCAAGTGCTTGGTTCACTGCTGCCAGCAAGTAGCGGTCGAAAAAAATGCCGAATCCCGCCCTCAGTGCCCAGTTTGACGACGGGCTATAAGCCAGCCCAATTCGTGGAGCGAAGTCGTTGGTATCCTCCCTAAACTGTGTTGGCAGGTGCTCGAAGTCATAGCGAACGCCCGCATCAATCGTGAGACCTGGGGCGAGAATGCAGTGGTCTTGGATGAATGCAGAGGACTTTGGCGTAGCAAAATTCGTGTTGGGATTTCCAAACGCTTGCCGGTACTCATCAGGTTGCCCGTTCATAAAAGAATTGAGGGTCGGGAAGATATAGACTGCACCGAAGCCGTCGTAAGCTGAGACCTTTTCTCCAATCCAGTCCAGATCTGCTCCGAAGCTGATTAGGTGCTTCCCTTCGGCCCGAGACGCCACGTCGCTGAGCTCATAATGGCTTTCACGCCTTCTCTCATTACCGTCGTAAGGGCGACCGAAATCGACTAAGCCGGCGATGGTGATTTCGGGACCAATCTGATCGTTTGTTCTCAATCGGACACTGCGCGTACTCACCTGAAATCGGGCGCTGTTGAGGGCTTTGTTGCTGAGGATTGAGGTAAGGGAGCCTGTTACTCCTTGGTCCTCGATGAAGCCGCTGCCTCGACCGCTGGGATCAACCAGACCTCCCGTATTGAAGGCGTCCCCAACTTCGCGATTATTGGTCAGTGCGTACTTCAACAGCAGGGAGTGCCTGTCCGCGATGTGATGATCCAACCGCCCAGAGGCTTCAGTTTCGGCGCGTGCGGTCCGAAATAATTCAGGATTGATCGTGCGAGTGGCGATTCTTGGGAACGCGCCGAGGCTGAGCAACTCATTGATCGAACTCGCGACTGAATGGGAGATTAGGGAGCTGTCGTCCGCGTGTGCCCCCTCCTGCTCTCCGGCAAAATAATAGAATGTGTGATCGCGAACTATCGGTCCTCCCATGGACACGCCAGCGCGAAATCGACTCAGGTAAGGAACTTCGGTCTCATTGGTAAGTGGGTCTTTGGCGTTCAACGTACCGTTTTGCAAAAATACGAACGCATCCCCGTGCCGAGTGTTCACGCCGCTCTTACTAATCACGTTGATCGCGCCACTGGCACCGTCCCCGGATTCTGCGGAGAGGGCGCTATTGACCACTTGGAACTCCTGCACAGTCTCAGGCGATAGTTCCGTGCGTGCGGAGCCCGTGAATTCATCGTTGTTCTCGACACCATCAATATAGAGGCTGTTGCTGCGAGAACGCAGACCAGCAAAGGAGAACCCGCTGTCCGCAAGAGCGTTCTTGCCGCCTGTGGCTCCTTGAACATTAGACTGACTCAATTGCGGAGCCAGAAGCACGAAGTTGAGATAATTGCGGCTGACGACAGGAGACTCTTCGATCCGTTCATGGTCGATTGTGCTTGTCACAGTGGTCTGGGTGGGGTCAATTGGCGACGGCTGCTCGGTTACAGTAATTTCTTCTTGCACCGTCGCTGTAGCGAGCCGAGCTGCGACCTGGGTCACTCTTCCGATAGAAACCGCAATCGCAGTGTTTACGTACTCCGAAAACCCAGGTGATTCCAGGCGAAGCTGGTACTGACCTATAGGCAGCCCGTCAATGCGGAAGAATCCATCCGGGTCGGTGGAAATCGTGCGCACCTGGTTTGTGTCGTGGTTCCGCAGTGTAACCTTCGCACCGGCGACGGCGCTCCCAGTCTGGTCAATGACAATCCCCTGAACTGCTCCTGAGACTTTGGAGGTCTGCGCCTCGCACAAGATTGTCAATGCAAGAATAAGACAACTCGCGGAAGACAGCTTAACCAACTGTGCTCTTTCCGATGAAAACATGAGACCCCCCGGGCCAAACAGGAGAATGGATAGCTACTGCTTGCCTGTTGGAAAGGGATGAAATCAGATTCGGAGAGCTAGTGGGGGGGAATCGCCTGTAAAGTTCCCGGTCCTCGCCTCGGCAAGGGCACAAGCGGCAACAAAAGGCAATAAATAGGAAATCACTGAGACCCTGCGGACCAGGATAGCCGCAACTTGGGCAAAGCAGATAACGGCTCCCGTTACCAGCGCCAGGATGACGATGCAGTATTCAACATCGTTGCCCGTTTGGTATGTTTTGTCCCAATGATCAAAGACTTCTGACGCATGACCCCACATGCAAAGTGCGAGGAGCAGCATTGTGCCGTAATGGGTAAGTTGTCGCCGCACTTTCCCTTAGATGCAATTCGCCGAATGTCGGGTAGCCACCAACTATACTGCTCGTTTTCCAATGAGGACAACCTGACCCAGCCCTCCCATGCGTCCGCTGACTTATTGAGGAGTTGTCCGGCCGGTCGCTCTTGGCCGATATAAACTCTACCTGCCGGCTTGGCTCGATGCGCTCGCGCTTCAGCAGTTCCGAGAGGTCTTGGAGATTGGTCCCAGTTCCTCGCCATGCCGATGATCAGAAACTGACTTTCATTCCGAGTTGGATCTGCCGGGCACCGGTGGTGAGATCCGGTCGCTTTACTTCGGCGGTCGACTGGCCGAACGTGCCAGGATTGGACGTCACAGTTCCGGGCTGGGCGAACTGGACGCGATTGAACAGGTTGTACGTCTCACATCGAAATTGCAGGTTTATGCGCTCGGAGAGACTCAGCGTTTTTCGCAGCGCCATATCCCAGTTGTTCACGCCGGGGCCATAGAAGTGGTTTCGACCTAAATTGCCCGCGCTGCCAAACGGAGCATCGGAGAAGAGCCCCAAGTTCGGTCCGGTTTGCGTGCGTGGCAGGTTGATTCTCAAAGGCGTAGCCGCAGGATTGTAGTCGGGTCGCTGGGGTTGGCCCGTGTGGGCGGTGTCGGCGGCGGTCAAGATGTCAAACGGGAGACCACTGGAGAATGTCGTAAGTCCGGATACCTCCCAGCCTCCAAGCATCTTCTCTGAGAAGCCTTCGCTCAAATGCTCGTGGCCGCGCCCCAGCGGAATCGCCCACAAATAATTGAGCACTAACCGTTGTCTTACATCGAAATCGGAATTGCCACGCTCTGCCGCTAGATCCAAAGAGTTACGCGGGAATTCCTGGTCGCCGATCGCCGGCGTTAGTGGATCCGAGGCGTTGTCGATGGCGTGAGCCCAGGTATAAGCCGCTTGAAAAGTGAAACCGGTAGAGGTGCGCTTGGTGATATTGGCTTGCAGAGCGTGATAGATCGATGAAGCTGCGTTGTTGAAGAGCTCCGCATGTAGAAAAGCGTTGTTATTCACCGCATCGAAAGGCAGACTGCCAGTTTCCCTGCCGAACCAGAGATTGTTGAACTGCAAAGTTGACTGCGAACACTGACCGGTGGGCGTGTTGAATCCGTTGTTCGCCGGATTTTTAGGGGAACAGAAGGCCTCCAATTCCGCTACCAGAGAGGGCTGCGGAGGATTCCCGTCTACCAAACGTAGGAGGCGAGTTCCTCTCGATCCAACGTAGTTTATTTCCACCAGCAACCTCGCCGGCAATTCACGCTGCAGGCCGAAGTTCCAGCTCTGGCTGTAAGGCATGCGAAGATGCGGATCAATAATGAATGGCAGGTCGCCCGATCCCTGCAGTACGGTGGCAGAGGTCGGCAGCGACGGCGGCAGGGGAAGCTGGGAAAGTGGCGGTCCGATGCAGACGCCGAACTGTGTTAGAAGCTCCGGAGGTGGACACGGCTGACCGGGCAGCTGAACGAACATCGGTTGAAAGAAGATTTGTTGGAACGGCGGGTTGCCACGCACCAACCCCAGCAACTGCCCGAACAATCGGTCATGAAAAATGCCGTACCCAGCCCGCACTGAAGTCTTGCCACTCTTGAAGGGATCCCAAGCGATTCCGACGCGCGGCTCAAAATCATGCCAGTCATTGCTGTAAAGCGGCGGCAGGCCATTCTCTTTCTGACCGGCAGTGACAAACCTAAACGGCGCCGGCCCACTGGGATCCACAAAGAGCGTGGAAAGCAAGTCGTTTACCTCGTAGGGAACGCCGTTGAACTGGTACCGTAGACCGTAGTTTAGGGTTAAGTTGGGCAAGACCTTGAACATGTCCTGTGCAAAGGCAGCAAAGTCTTTTTGGCGGAAACCGCGCAAGTCGTCGGCGGTCCGGCTGCTGCTCTTGTTAAAGAATTGCGCCTGAGTGACCGATCCAACCGTGCCGAATAATGCCCAGACCATGTCTTGCAGCGTGGGGTTGAGGTCAATGTTAGGGTCTCCGGTTGGTGTCAAGGCAGATATGCCACCAAAGTTCGCAAAGTTGTTGAAATCCAGCGTTGGCCGCGAGAGGAAATTGTTGGTGCTGTTCGAGTAGGCATCGCTCGTCTCAACTCCGAACTTGAACGTGTGACGGCCTCGTACCCAGGTCACATCGTCTCCGATCGTATAAGTACCGCTCAGCCGCTCCGCGCCGTTTCGATCGACAATCAGGAGACAGCCGAAACCGCCAACTCCGGGCAACGGCACATCGATCCCGCGCCCATACACATCCCTCTGGCCAATACTGTCAAGAACGCTCAATCCTTCGCAGTTCAAAGGGAAATTAATGCGATTGGCGCCAAGCCGAAAGACGTTGACCAACTTGGGATCGATCACCGAAGTTAGTTGCAGCGACGCATTCTGTCTGCGCTGCAAAGTCCCCGTCCCGCCTAGTCCAGGAAGGAAATCAGTGTGATCGAAGTTTGGATCTTCATATCGATTAAAGGTGTACCGCACGGCCAACACCTCGGCTTGCGAGAAATTCTGGTCCACGCGTACGCTGAAGTTATCGCCAGTCGTGTGCGATGTGCTCGGATAGAAGAGCACCCCGCGCGCGCCATCCACGCTCGGACCGTTCGGCGCCGGATAGAGTGCCAAGATTTTCTGCATAGCAGGATCCAACGACAAACCGAAGAGGTTGTTCTGTGATCTGGATGTGCTGACATCAAGGGGGACGTTGTCAAACGTGAAAATCCCCGACTTAAAAGCCGGTGTCGGAACGATAGTGGTGTTCGTGAGGGTTGTAGCGAAGCGTTCTCCTTCGTAGTTTGCAAACCAGAAGGTTTTGTCGTGCCGTAAAGGTCCCCCCGCCGAGATGCCGAATATATTTCGTGTATACGGATCCTTGCCGACCAAGCCCCCCGCCGCATCGGTCTCGTTATTGAAATAATCACGTGCGCCGAGAGCGGAAAAACGACCGAACCAGTAAAGATCGGAGTGAAAGTCGTTAGTGCCTCGCTTGCTCACGATGTCAATCACCGCACCAGTATTGCGGCCAAATTCCGGCAGAAAACTGCTTGTAATGACGCGAAACTCCTGCACTGAATCCGGATTCAGGGAAGTTAGTCCCGGCTGTGGGAGCGTTAAACCCGGAATTTCGGCATCATTATTGTCGGTGCCGTCGAGCAAGAAGTTGTTATTGCGCTCGCGCGAACCATTAACCGAAAGACCGTGCAGAATAGAATTGCCTTGGACCGCGCCCGGGGAGAGTAAGATTAGTTGGTATGGGTCGCGTAAAATCAAGGGCAGGTCCTGCACCTGCTGGGTTTTGACCACGTTCCCCACCTGCGCATCGTCCAAATCGATGGGAGCAATGGTGTCACCTTGTACCGTTACTGTTTCACGAGCCGCACTTGGTGACAGAACCGGGTTCAAGTTCCGAACCTGGCCTACAGTCAGTTCGACGCGAGCGTAATCCACGGTTTTGAAGCCGTCTTTTTCGATGAGCACATCGTAGACTCCGGGCGTTAGGCTCGTAATGCGATAGCTTCCTGAGCCGTCGGTCGCACTGCTACGCAACGTGTTGGTGTCGAGGTTGCGCGCGGTTACACTTGCCTGTGGAATAACCGCCGAAGTCGAGTCGGTAACAGTACCGGTGATGGAGGCTGTTTGCGCAGTCACGAATCCAGACAGGCAGAGGGCAAGGAAAAGCAAAATCGAGGTGGAGGAACGATATCCCATAGAACCTCCTCCGGGCAGGTATTCTCATCAGAATGCGATTCCCGGGCACCCTAAATGGTTGTAAGGACGAAGGATTTAAATGCACCGGAGGATGCCTGAAAAGGTGGGGAGCGAAGCAATATCGTTTCCGAAGCATCGTCGGCCACGCGTAACTATTCTGTTCATCTAGCGACTTATCAACCTCATCGATCGCAAGCAGCGTGGCCGTGTGGCGCGTGCGGGCGGTGTTCAGGCTACCAATGGAGGTCCAGGTTCCAGGAGCCTGAGCGAGACTTTTCAATCACCAAATTTCAACATTCCCAACCGGCAAGGTTCTCACCGAATTTCTCTCGCATCTCGAGTGCCCAGGACGCCTGACAAGTGCAGGAGCATACTGATGTTGCGAGTCGGGTTATTAAACAGACTAAGTCCGTGTACCAATACTCTTCCCACGTCTCTTAAGCAAAGTGTGGCGGCAAATTGCACGATTGTACATGCGCGCCCGACCCCAGCTGGGAGGCTAACGCGCTTCCGGACTTGGGACCGAGCGGCGAATTGAACCGTGTCTTTCACTCGAACAATTGCACAAGTGACGAACAGACGTCGCCCCTGCGGGTGAGTTGTTAGTTCACCGCTCCAAGGGCAATAAGTATGTAGGGTTGCTCTTGAACGCGCCACCAAAGACTTGCCGATCGGCTTCTCGCATATCCCA